>WGFP01000098.1 GCA_015492195.1 Acidiferrobacterales bacterium | reverse complement strand
GAACAGGCCTCGTTGATGGTGCTTGGAAAAACGCTGGAACTGGTCGCGAATCTGTCCAAAAAAGCGCCCGAGGTTGAAATCACCAAACTAAGCTTCAAATCAAAACAAGGAGAAGTGACCGGCAAGGCCAAATTTGTTCTGGACGGGAGCAAGGTAGATGTAAATAAAAACCCGATGCTGTTATTGACCGCGCTCAGAGGCAAAGCGGAGCTTACGTTTCCACCGGGTATACTGAAACCGTTACTTGCGCCGCTGATACAAAGAGATATCGAGGCCTACCAAAAATCAGGAAAATTAACCGAGAAAGAAACGGCGAAACTGAACCCGGAAACCATGGGGAAGATTATCGATCAGGCGTTGCCTCTATATCTGTCGAAAAATGAATTGACCAGACTATTAGTACACGACGGGGACAAATATAAAATCACCGCCTCCATCAAGCGGGGACGGTTTCTGGTCAACGATAAACCCTGGCAAGGTCCCGTGGTGAAACTGCCGTGAGACGTAAATCGTGGGCGGTGGGTCGTAACTTGTAACGAATTCATCATTCACCCAAAGTTTTTGCGTCTCACGTCTCACGTCTTACGATTTACGACTCACGAAAAAATGCGGGCGCCAAGAGGCGCCCGCAACCATTCCCAACAGAGAATAACTTAGATTTACAAATTATAACCCCGTTCGTCGTGCAGGGCGATATCCAGACCTTCGGTTTCCTGCTCTTCGGTGACGCGCAGACCGACGATCACGTCCACAATTTTCAGGATGATGAAACTCGCAATACCCGTGTAGACGATGGTAGCCAAGACACCGATGAACTGCTTGCCAACCTGGGTGCCCATGGTTACGCCCTCTCCAAAACCGACGCCACCCAGCCCCTTGCTCACAAAGACACCGGTCAATATGGCGCCGATAATGCCGCCGATAGCGTGCACGCCAAAACAATCGAGCGAGTCGTCATAGCCCAGGGCGCGCTTTACCTTGACGGAAGCGATGTAACAACCCAAACCGGCCGCAACGCCGATGGCCAAGGCGCCCATGGGTCCGACGAAACCGGAGGCCGGCGTAATCGCCACCAAGCCCGCGACCGCGCCGGAGGCAATGCCCAAGGCGCTCGGTTTGCCGTGGCTGATCCACTCCGAGAACATCCATGTAAGCGCGGCGGTCGCGGCGGCGATCTGGGTGACCGTCATGGCCACACCCGCGGTGCCGTCCGCCGCCAGCTGGCTTCCGGCGTTAAACCCGAACCAGCCGACCCACAGCATCGACGCACCGACCACCGTCAGGACCATGTTGTTTGGCGGCATGGCGGTTTTCGGGTAACCCTTGCGTTTACCCAATACCAGCGCGGCAACCAGAGCGGCAATTCCGGCGTTGATGTGCACCACCGTGCCGCCGGCAAAGTCCAGCACCCCCATTTCGCCGAGCCAGCCGCCGCCCCACACCCAGTGGGCGATCGGGGCGTAGACCACCGTCACCCAGATCGCCATAAACAGCAGCATGGCGGAAAACTTCATGCGCTCGGCAAAGGCGCCGACGACCAGGGCCGGCGTAATGATGGCAAAGGTCAGCTGGAACATGGAGAACACCGATTCCGGAATGGTGCCGCTCATGGTATCCGCGCCGACCCCGTTCATGAAGGCCTTACCCAAACCGCCGACCCACTGCTGCATGCCGCCGCCGTCACTGAAGGCCAGACTGTAGACATACAGTACCCACAAGACCGTAACCAAGGCGGTAATGGCAAAACACTGCATCATGACCGACAACGCGTTCTTGGCCCGAACCATGCCGGCATAAAACAGTGACAGTCCGGGTATGGTCATGAACAGCACCAATGCGGTGGACGTCAACATCCAAGCGGTATCCCCCGAATCCAGTTTGGGTGCCGCTTCAATTGCCGGCGCCGCGGCCTCCTCGCCGAATACCAGCGTGGGCAACGCCGCCAGGAGAACGGCGACTAAGCCGCTGTACAGGGACGTACGAGCCCCCTTCGGGGAGGCAAACACCGCACTGCCGCGTGAGGCAGGATGCCGGGAGCGGCCGCCTAACAGTTTCTTCATATTGAATTTCGTAATCATTTTAATTATCTCCCCTATCAAAGCGCATCTTTTCCGGTTTCACCGGTACGGATACGAATCACTTGTTCGAGGTCATTCACGAAGATCTTGCCGTCGCCGATCTTGTCGGTCCTGGCCGCCTTGATGATCGCTTCGATCACCTGATCGAGCATCTTGGTGTCGATCGCGACCTCGAGTTTCACCTTGGGCAGAAAATCCACGACATACTCCGCGCCGCGGTAGAGTTCCGTATGCCCTTTTTGCCGGCCGAAACCCTTGACTTCCGTCACGGTGACGCCCTGCACCCCCACTTCCGAAAGCGCGTCACGCACGTCGTCCAGCTTGAAGGGCTTGATGATAGCTGTGACTATTTTCATCTACTTGCCTCCTGATTATTTGGAATCCATGCCGGCGGCCCGCCGGCATCCCCGTCAACTACATGCTCTTCGATACGGTGAACACAACCCGGCTATCACAATTATTACTACCACATTCAGATTTGCTTAGATCGGTGTCGATAAAATCCAGTGCAAAACCAAAGCCACCGAACTCTTTAGAGATACCAACCTTGTAGTCCGTATAGTCAGGTGTGCCGAAAGCCGCATTGTTGTCAATCTCCTGTTTACCTGCATGCAACGCGAGTGCGAAGTCTTGAGGAAGCGGAACTTCAACATCCAGATATAAGTATGTGGCGTTACCCGATCCTGCAAAATAGTCATCTGAATAGTTCAATCCCACAGTCCCCTTCACAGTGCCGAAACTTTTACCTATCGAACCGTAAATTTCGTTGAAGTCATAATTGCGCGAACCGGACGCCCCCGGGTAGATATAACGGATCACGCCCGCGTCCCAGTCGATCCCGGCGGCCTGCCAGCCGTAACCGCCATAGACGTCCAGCTCCATCTGGGCGCCACGGCCAACCGTAGCCGTATCGGTCTCTGCAAACTCCACATTTGAACCCCAAACACCGGCATAGAATCCGCTGGCATGGTTGAAGTCAAACCCGCCCTGGATGGCAGGGTCTTCCGCCGACTGCGATATGCCGCGGAAGACATAATCCGTGGTCAACGCCACGTTGGCGCTGAACGGCGACTGCTCCGCGGCAGTGGCGATGGACGTAAACGCCGACAAACTGCTCGCGATAATTATTTTTTGTACAGCTTTCATATCTTTATCCCCCGGTCTGCTATAGACCATCAAGTTAAGTGGTAAGTAAAAAAACCAGGCGACGCCCTTGTCACAATGCTCCCATGCCGCTAGCAAAGAGCAGTTACCGTGCCAAGCACTTTCTAACCGTAGAAACAAGGGGTTATCGCATAATTCTGGAATCCGGGCCGTCTGACTTGCACCACACTGGACGGCGGAAAAATAGAGCTGCACCAGTTTTGTGCGCGGCTGAGGGCGCTCCACGGCCGGCCCATGCAAGACCGCGCCGCCCGGAAATCCCGGGGGAGGGTGGATGGGGTGCGCGCAAAATAGGCGAAAACAATTCCGCCCCCGGTAAATAAATGTCAAGATACTCAACCCATGATCGATGCCGGCAAACTTGACCAGTTCGTCTCCGCGGTATCCCGGGTCCTGCCGAAAGG
>WGFP01000097.1 GCA_015492195.1 Acidiferrobacterales bacterium | reverse complement strand
CGTTGAACGACTGGCTTCGACCTGTACCGACGTTGAAGATCCCGCTCTTGCGCGGATGATCCAGGAAAAACAGGTTTACCGCGACAGCGTCCTCGACCGACACAAAGTCGCGCCGCTGCTCACCCGGCCCATAACCATCACTGCCTTCAAACAGACGCACCTTGCCACTCTCGCAATATTGCTGGAAATGATGGTATGCGACGGACGCCATGCGCCCTTTGTGCTGCTCACGATCGCCGTAGACATTAAAATACCGGAATCCCGCGATCTGCGCTGTCTTCTTGGGCAGGAGACGACGTACATACTGATCAAACAGAAATTTGGAGTAGCCGTATACATTGAGCGGCGCCTCATGATCGCGACGCTCGCAGAATACCTTTCCGGCCCCATAGACGGCGGCCGAGGAGGCGTAAAGAAAGGAAATTTTCTTTGCCTGGCAGTAATGCAGAAGCGTTTTTGAATACTCGTAATTATTCTGCATCATGTAGGCACCATTATGCTCCATGGTATCGGAGCAGGCCCCCTCATGAAAAACGGCTTTAAATTTCTTGAAAAACCGGCTTTTGCTCAGCTTCTCCAAAAAGACGCGTTTATCGAGATAATCGGCGATCTCGCAATCAACGAGATTCCGAAACTTATCGGCCCGCTCAAGATCATCGATGACAAGGACATCTTTTATGCCGCGGTCATTGAGTGCCTTGACGATGTTCGCGCCGATAAAACCCGCGCCTCCGGTGACGACGTACATCAATTCTCCTCAATCGCCAACTCGTGGAGGATCTCTTTCGGGGTTGCCGTCGCCGCCCCGAGTTTCCCGACCACAATCCCGGCGGCGATATTGGCCAGATGCACCACGTCTCCAAGCTCGGCATTGGCACCTACGGCGCAGCCGATGGTGGCGATCACGGTGTCACCCGCGCCGGTGACGTCAAACACTTCGCGCGCTCGCGCCGGGATATGCAATACCTGACCCTTACCATCAATCAGGCTCATCCCTTCATCACCGCGTGTTACAAGAACACCCTCTATCTCCAAGTTAACCGCCATGGCGGCGGCTTTCTTTTCAAGTTCCTTATTGTCGCGGAAACGCCCCGCCACGCGTTCGAATTCCTTGCGGTTGGGCGTGATGAAAGTCGCCCCCCGATAGGAACTATAGTCGTCCCCTTTGGGATCAACGACGACAGGCCGTCCGGCCGAGCGCGCCGCACTGATCATTTCCTGAATATAACCCAAACCACCCTTCCCGTAATCCGAGATAATGACGACATCACAGTCAGATAAGTGCTTTAAATAATAATCCAACAGGCGAACACGGGCGTCTTTGCTGATCGGCGATTCAAAGTCGACGCGCAGAAGCTGCTGGTTCTGAGAAAGAACGCGAAGTTTGACGGTGGTGTTGATCAGTTTATCGCGGTACAACCTGCATTGTATCCCCGCTTTCTCGAGCAGGCCTTGCAGGCTATCCGCTTCGCGGTCATCGCCGGTAATGGAAAGCAACGTGCAGCTTGCCCCCAGCGCCTGGACATTGCGCGCCACGTTCGCCGCCCCGCCGGGGCGTTCGTCGGACCGGGTTACCGCAACCACCGGCACCGGCGCCTCGGGTGAAATCCGTTCCACGCCCCCATGCCAGTAACGATCGAGCATGGTGTCGCCCACCACCATCACCCTGACCTTGGCAATTTCCTCCAAAAGTTTTGGTAACACGTTTGGTTGTCCTGTTTCGGGCGTGTTATGGCGTAGGTGCGTACGGTGCAATATTAAGGAAATTCTGATTAAGTATGATCTCTTAACGCAAAGACGCGAAGGCGCGAAGAAAAGCCGATGAAAATAAAAGATATCAATCCTTTGCGTCTTGGCGCCTTTGCGTTGAAAACTAATAAATCAGAGGTTCCTTAACTATTATTATAGGCTTAATTTCTCGCAGTATTATCAGGTCTTTTCACGTTGCTGTCGACTGTTTACCCCAAACTGAGGCAATAAAAAAGGGGCGCCCAAAATGGGGCGCCCCATACAACTTAAATCAAGAGACTATTCTTTGGCGGGACCTACCGTCATCTTGTCCCGGTTCTTCTCGATCGTTTTGACCCCGATGCCCTTGACCTTGCGCAATCCGTCAACCGATTTGAAAGGGCCATGTTTGCTGCGGTAGGCCACAATCGCGGCGGCGGATTTCGGGCCAACGCCCTTCAATTCGGCGGCCAGTGTTTTTGCATCGGCGGTATTGATGTTGACCGGACCGGCAAAGGCCATCGAGAGGGGAAGGCTGAGGAAAACAGAAAGTACAACGGCTTTCAACAACTTCTTCATGCAGGAATCCTCCTTTTTTTCCATGTTGTTATTCGCGCTCGTCCGTGTTCCATAATTAAAGCGCGCCCCAATGATAATGTGACGACGCCCCAAGTCAACCGCCGGCGATGCCCCGATTAATTTCCTCCAGTGCGGCCTGGGGGTCGGCGGCGCGCGTGATGGGGCGGCCGATCACGAGGTAATCGGCGCCCTGCGCAATCGCGTCCGCCGGCGTCATCGCGCGCGGCTGGTCGTCTCCGGGCGCGCCGGCGGGCCGAATTCCCGGCGTGACCAGGATCAATTTCTCGCCGAATCGCTCTCGCAAGATCGCGGCCTCCTGCGGCGCACAAACCGCGCCGTCCATGCCCGCATCCAGTGCCAGTTCCGCGAGCCGCCGTACCCCTGAACCAATGTCATCCGTTAACCCGATGTCGGCGACATCGCGGGCGGTGTGACTGGTAAGAAGGGTCACGGCGATCAGCAAGGGGCGGCGTCCGGCGTCCTTGACGGCCTCTCGGGCGGACCGAAGCATGCTCCGGCCGCCGAGGGTGTGGACGCTCAACATCCACACGCCCAGCTGTGCGGCCCGGGCACAGGCGCGCGCGACGGTGGTCGGGATATCGTGGTACTTGAGGTCAAGAAAAACGTCGAATCCCTGTTCTACAAGGCCGGCGACAAACCGCGGCCCGGCGGCAGTGAACAGCTCCAATCCTACCTTGAGACGGCACTGTGTAGGACGCACCTGCGAGATGAATGCATGCGCCTCATCCGCGGAAGGGTAATCCAAGGCGACAATAACGCGAGGTTCGCTCAATCTTCCTCCAACACGGGCTTGACCGTATTCCATCGCTTGCAGCCCGGACACAACCAGTGCAGCCTTCTTCCCTTGAAGCCGCACTGCTGACAGGCATAGCCCTGGTGTTGCTGGCGCAGTTCTTCAATAATCTTTTGTAGAATCAGCAGATCATCCCGGGTAGAGCCCTCCGCCTCCTCCAGGTTTAGCTGAAGCAATTGATGCAATCCGTGCACGTTCGGCCTGCGACGAAGCCATTCCACAATGAACTTCTCCGCGGCTTTGGGGCCGTCTCTGTCCTTTATTACATCCGCGAAAGTCAGAACCAGCGCAATCGCCGCGTGCCGTTGCAGGGCCGCGCTGAAATACTCATACAACCCCTGGTCATCATTCAATTTCCTGAAGCTTTCGGCAATTCGCCCGGCAACCTCGCCGAGGTAATGGGCATCCTGATCCTCGATGCGCTGCCACGCCTTGATGGCCTGTCGGTGTCTTCCCGCCTCCGCCTCCAAATCACCCAATAACATGCTGGCGCGCACGCAATTGGGATCGTTGGCCAGCGCCTTTTTCAAAAAATGGTGCGCCGAGGAAAAATTTTTCTCGAAGTGCGCCAGCTCCGCCTGTTCGCAATAGTACTGGGCGATGACGTCGTCCATATTCTTTCCGGATACCCGCGCAAGCTTGCGGCTGATCTGAACGGCTTTTTCCCACTCCTTTTCCTGCTGGTAGATGCGCAGCAACAGGCGCAGCGCCTGTTCGCTGTGCGTACGGATTTCCGACAGTTCCAGAAACAGATTTTCGGCGCGATCCAGAAGGCCGGCCTTAAGGTAATCGCGGCCAAGCTCCAGCAAGGCGTAGGTACGCTGATCCCTGTCCAGGGTTGGGCGGGCGATCAGGTTCTGGTGGATACGGATGGCGCGCTCAACCTCGCCCCGGCGGCGAAACAGATTGCCCAGAGCGAGATGGGTCTCTACCGTATCCGAATTGACTTCCAACACCCGAATGAAAATTTCAATGGCCTTGTCCGGCTCTTCGTTCAGGAGAAAGTTAAGGCCCTTGAAGTAGGCGGTGGGCAGATCGAGGGCTTTCCTGGTTTGACGTTTTTGGTCAAATTTGGCAATCAACCACCCCGACGCTGCCGCTAGCGGCAACAGCAGCCAAAGTAGATCATAAATCGTAACATTATAAGACATCTTTTATAGGCAAGGCGCGCAAGTTGACTACCTCCTGCTCGGCCTGGCGAATCTCCTTGCGCGCTTGAACCAGCTGGCGCTGCATGCGTACCACCATTTTAAGACTTGCGAGATAGCCCGCCGTCACGCCGATGGCAAATGAAACCAGCAGCGTGAGGGAAAGGGGGGCGGTCCACGACAGCCCGAAATAGTAGCTGAGTTCTATGTTCTGGTTATTCTGGAAGCCAAAGGTGATACCGATGATCAGCGCCACAACCGCCGCGAAAATGTAAAGTGCTCGCTTCATAGAGCCTCCCGTACTTCTCATAAAATCGAGAGATAAAGAAACAATAGCAAAGGATAATCCTAAAAACGGCGATTATCCGCAGATTGCGCAGATTTTCACAGATTGGATCAGGAGACCTTTATATTCTTTTAAACTAAGCCAATCCGCGAAATCCGTGGATCAAATGATTTTGTCAATAAACGTCGGCTTTTTCCTATATCCCATCTCTTTCCTCTAATTTACAGCCATAAAAAAACGGCATTGGTGGCCCGAATGCCGTCTTTACCCTTCAGGGTGCTCATATCTCCGCCCTTGGCATAGGCGCGAATTTGCAATAAATCAACCTGTCCCGTTATTGACGCGTTCTCTCAACTCCTTGCCGGGTTTAAAATGGGGGACGAACTTGTCCGGGACCTGGACAGCGGCGCCCGTCTTGGGATTCCGGCCGATGCGCGGCGGACGGTAGTGCAATGAAAAACTGCCAAAACCGCGCACCTCGATACGTTCCCCCGCAGCGAGTGCCGCGGACATCTGTTCCAACAATTCCTTTACTGCAAGCTCCACGTCCTTGGGCTCGAGTTGCGGCTGTTTGGCCGCCAGCAAATTGATAAGTTCTGATTTAGTCATATTCGTCTACCTATATAAAATAAGCAGAAGGATTTCAAGTGATAAAAATGGTACTAGGAAGTTTCCGTACTGTTTTTGTCGCCGAGTTTTTCCTTTAGTTTTTCGCCCAAGGTAGATGCCACAGCGCCTGATTTACGGGTATATTCCTGAACCGCCTCATTTTCCTCTTCCAGATCCTTGGCCTTCACGGAAAGCGAAATTTTGCGGTTTTTGCGATCGATGGTCGTGATTTTCGCCTCGACCGCATCGCCCTCTTTGAGCACGGAGCGCGCGTCTGCGATCCGATCCCGCGACAGCTCGGAGGCGCGTAAATAACCCTCCACCTCGTCTATCAATTTAATTATAGCGCCTTTTGCCTCAACGCTGGCTACTGTTCCCTTTACGATGCTTCCCTTGCCGTGCTTGGAAACATAGCTTGAAAACGGATCGCCTTCCAGCTGCTTGATCCCAAGCGAAATACGTTCACGCTCCGGGTCAACCGCGAGAACCACCGCCTCCACCTCGTCGCCTTTCTTGTAATCACGAACCGCTTCTTCCCCCGGACGCGTCCAGGACAAGTCGGAAAGATGAATCAAACCGTCTATCCCGCCTTCCATGCCGACAAATACGCCAAAATCCGTGATCGACTTAATGGTGCCTTTGATCTTGTCGCCCTTATTATGGTTGCCTGCGAATTCCTCCCAGGGGTTCGGTTGACACTGTTTCATGCCGAGCGAAATACGGCGCCGCTCCGTGTCGATGTCCAGTATCATCACTTCCACTTCGTCGCCCAACTGCACGACCTTGGTAGGATGAATGTTTTTATTGGTCCAGTCCATCTCGGACACGTGGACCAGGCCCTCGACCCCGGTTTCGATCTCAACAAACGCGCCGTAGTCGGTGATATTCGTCACTTTTCCGAACAGCCGCGTGCCTTCCGGGTAACGCCGGGTGATATCCACCCAAGGATCATCGCCGAGTTGCTTCAACCCGAGGGAAACCCGGTTGCGCTCACGGTCGTAACGCAGCACCTTGGCCTCGATTTCATCCCCGATTTTAAGCACCTCGGAGGGGTGTTTTACGCGCTTCCAGGCCAGGTCGGTGATATGCAACAGCCCGTCGATCCCTCCCAGGTCGACAAAAGCGCCATAATCCGTCAGGTTCTTGACCACGCCCTGAACGACCTGCCCCTCTTCGAGGTTGGCAAGAAGCGCCTGGCGCTCGGCCGAAATTTCTTTCTCGACCACCGCGCGCCGCGAAACGACGACGTTGTTACGCTTGCGATCGATTTTGATGACTTTGAATTCGAGTTCTTTGCCTTCGAGATAGCTGGGGTCGCGTACCGGCCGGACGTCGACGAGGGAACTGGGGAGGAATGCGCGGACTGAATTGATGGCGACGGTGTAACCGCCTTTCACCTTGCCGGTCATGACGCCGGTTACGATCGACTGGTCTTCGTAGGCCTTCTCCAGCTCTTCCCACGCCTTGGCGCGACAGGCCTTCTCGCGCGATAACCGGGTCTCGCCCGAGCCGTCTTCGATATCCTCGATCACCACCTCGACCTGGTCGCCGACCTTGACGGTCATGTCTCCCCGGCTGTCTTTGAATTCAACGGCGGGAATCACGCCCTCCGACTTGAGGCCGGCATTGACAATCACCACGTCGTCACCGACATGCACGACTTCACCGGTAATAAGCTCACCGCGCTGCAGGTGGATTTTATTCAGACTCTCTTCAAATAGTTGAGCAAAACTC
>WGFP01000096.1 GCA_015492195.1 Acidiferrobacterales bacterium | reverse complement strand
TCTTTGCGTTCCTCCGCGTCTTTGCGCCTCTGCGTTGTGTGTTTCATCTAAACAACTTTTCCCGTTCGCTATACACCGCCGCCCAGCCCGAGGTATCGGTGAAATAGCGCACGGCCTTGATGCGCTTGGCGTCCCGCATTTCAAACCAGTGTTCGGCATTGGCCGGCACGTTGATATAGTCTCCGGCGTTCACTTGAAGCAGGAACTGGCCGCCGTCCGGTTCGACAAACCCGAAGTAGCCGTGCCCGGCAAGGATGTAGCGCACTTCATCGTCCGTGTGATGATGGATCTTGTCGAACTTCCCGAGCATGTCGGCAAGTCCCGGGATGTCCTCGTGGATGATCACCATGTCGCGCGTGGTGTACCCCTTGTCGCGTTTCAATTCCTCGAAGCGGTTTTGCACCAAACCAAGCAACTCTTCTTTCTCCGCATCGTCCAGACTTTTCTTCTTCAGGAGTTCCTCGGCGCGTTCGCCCGTGGGCGCGGGCCAGGCATTGAGCGTGATACCGAGACCCGCCAGACGTTTTTGTATCGCCGGAAAATCCGTGGTCTCGCTGCCGTCAGGGAAGATAATCTTAGCCATGGTTCTCCTCCGGATATAACCGTAAGCCTACCCGATCGCCGGTTTACTGTCCTCCGCTCGGCGTGCGGGCGACCGCGTCCGGCGTTTGGGTGAATCCGCGCGCGTTTTTCGGGCAGGAGGGGGTTTGGTTCGCCGCGCCTCGGACGCCGCATGGGCCGGCGGTCTCAAAGGGTGTTTCTTTTGTCCCGCGCCGGTGCGCGGCCCGCGTTCCGCGCCACGCGCCGCCTTCTTGGCCGCTCCCGGCGGCCTCGGCAACTGCTCCTTGCGTTGCTCTACCTCCTGCATCCCTGGAGTCGCGCCTCGCGCGGCAGTGCGGTGTTTGCCTCCCCGGAGGGGGCTTGTACGTCCCTGTACATCGACCCGCCGCGGTTTGGTCCGGTCCCCGCGCTTGCGCCCTTCGCGGCGGGGGCGATGGCTTTTGAGTTTCGCCGGCGGTTGCAGTTGCACAAGCATGTCCGGCGTAATGGGGACAACCGGTATTTTGTGTCCGATGTATTCCTCGATGTCGCTCAGCGAAAACACAAAACGCTCACAGGCGAAGCTGATGGCATCACCGGTCTTGCCGGCGCGCGCGGTGCGGCCGATGCGGTGCACATAGTCTTCGGCGTTTTGCGGCAGATCGAAGTTGAACACATGACTGACATCGGGAATGTGCAAGCCGCGCGCGGCCACGTCGGTGGCGACCAAAATGGGCAACTCACCCTCTATAAAATCCTGCAACAGGCGCAGGCGCATCTTCTGCGGCACGTCGCCGGACAACACCGAGGCGTTGAAACCGTTGCCCTGCAGCCAGGCGACCAGCTTTTCCGCCATATCTTTAGTGTTAATGAACACCAGGCTCCGGGTCGGGTCCATGCGGCGCAGCAACCCGATCAACAACGGGATCTTTTCTTCGATCGCCGTGTGATACAGCGCCTGCTTTACCTTGTCGACCGTGCGCTTGTCCGGTTCGATCCGGATAAACGCCGGATTATTCATGTGCTCATACGCCAACTCGATGACGCGATAAGAAAGCGTGGCGGAAAACAGCATGTTGAGACGGCGCGGCGGCGGCGGCATACGCCGCAGGAGAAAACGGATGTCCTTGATAAAGCCGAGATCGAACATGCGGTCGGCCTCGTCCAGCACCATGACCTGGACCGCGCGCAAATCG
Source organism: Acidiferrobacterales bacterium (assembly GCA_015492195.1). Taxonomy (GTDB): domain Bacteria; phylum Pseudomonadota; class Gammaproteobacteria; order Acidiferrobacterales; family Sulfurifustaceae; genus S146-88. Next base: position 1,053 of record WGFP01000096.1, on the reverse strand, counting down.
AAGACGTGCTGTTTAAAGTAGTCGATGATCCGTCCCGGGGTGCCGATCAGGACGTCCACGCCTTCTTGCAGCATTTGGCGCTGCGATTCGTAACCCGTGCCGCCGTACACCAGGCCCAGGCGGAAACCGGTATGTTTGCCCAGCTCCACCGCATCGTTGTGGATCTGCACCGCCAGCTCGCGCGTCGGGGCAAGCATAATGGCACGGGGTCTCGTCGCATGAGGCACTGACACGTCCCCGGAAGGGGAGGTATCGTGCGCGGCCTGGGCGGAAAGACGGTCAGGGGCCGAATGTTTCAGCAGGTGGTTGAAGGTCGCCAGCAAAAAAGCGGCGGTCTTGCCGGTCCCGGTCTGTGCCTGTCCGGCGACGTCGGCGCCGGCGAGCGCTATGGGTAAGGATTGAGCCTGTATGGGAGTACAGTACTCAAAACCGACTTCACGCACACCCTGCATTAAAACTTCCGGAAGACCCAGGCCGATAAACGAGGTATCGGTAAGGTGATGGTCGCTCATATAACTCCCCTAAGAATAACAGGATTTGGCGCGCGACGGGACTTTTAAGACGCCGGGCAAAGCCGGCGCGCTTGCAATGCGCGAAGTATTTCGCTCAAATATCGTCCCATAGCAGCTGAATAAATCAGACACCAGCCCACGGCCCAGCCCGCTCGCGGCCGATTTCCATTCAATCGACGGAGGCACTCACATTATGAGTCAAGGAATCGTCAACGTGACCGATGGCAGTTTTGAGGACGAGGTACTAAAGAGCCCGGAGCCGGTGCTTGTGGACTACTGGGCGGAATGGTGCGGTCCATGCAAGATGATCACCCCCGTGCTCGAGGAAATCGCCAAGGAATACGCCGGTAAGCTGAAGATTGCCAAGCTCAATATTGACGAGAACACCGCCACCCCGCCCAAATACGGCATTCGCGGTATCCCCACCCTCATGCTGTTCAAAAACGGCAATGTCGAGGCAACCAAGGTCGGCGCGGTCTCCAAGTCCCAGCTTTCCGCCTTCATTGACGGTAATCTGTAACCTTGCGAAACTGCATATGTT
>WGFP01000095.1 GCA_015492195.1 Acidiferrobacterales bacterium | reverse complement strand
GTAGCTCACGCACCCTGTTAAAAACATTCCCAAAGCAATTACTCATCTATAAAACACCATTACATTATTCTGGTGGCACGGGGCGTTTTTGGCGGTTTTTGTCGATGGCAACGTAGGTCAACGTCGCTTCAGTAACCTTCACGCATTCACCAGGATTGTCGGCGCGGGCGCCGCGTTCGGCGTAGACCGTGACGTCGACGGTAATCGAGGTGTTGCCGGTGCGGGTGACCTTGGCGTAGAAGCTGACCACGTCGTTGACGAACACCGGTTTTTTGAACTGAAAGGCATTCACCGCCACCGTGGCGATGCGGCCGCGGGCCCGGCGGCTGGCGACGATACTGCCTGCGATATCCACGTGGGACATGATCCAACCGCCGAAAATATCCCCCGAGGCGTTGGTATCCGCCGGTCGAGGAACAAGACGGAGGGTCGGTTGTTGGTCTTGGTGCAGGGCTTTGTTGGCCATGGCAGCTCCTAATTTAATGTCTTAACTGGCTTCTCCTAACCAGTCCTTGGGTTTTAAAAAGTCTTCATACAATTCCGCCTCCGGCGATCCCGGTTGCGGGCGCCAGTTGTAGCGCCATTTCACCTGCGGCGGCAGGGACATGAGGATGGATTCGCTGCGGCCACCGGATTGCAGGCCGAACAGGGTGCCGCGGTCGTAAACCAGGTTGAATTCCACGTAGCGGCCGCGGCGGTAAAGCTGAAAATCGCGCTCGCGTTCGCCGTAGGCCGTGTCCTTGCGTTTTTGCACGATGGGGAGATAGGCGGGAATATAGTGATCGCCCACGCTTTTCATAAAACCGAAACTGTGCTCGAAGTCCTTTTCGTTAAAGTCGTCGAAGAACAACCCGCCGATGCCGCGCGGCTCCCTGCGATGCTTGATAAAAAAATAGTCGTCGCACCATTTCTTGAAACGTGGGTAGTAATCCGCGCCGAAGGGATTGCAGGCGGCCTTGGCGGTGCGGTGCCAGTGCACGGCGTCTTCCTCGAAGCCGTAGTACGGGGTTAAATCAAAACCGCCCCCGAACCACCACACCGGCGCGGCATTTTGTTTTTCGGCGATAAAAAAACGCACGTTGCAGTGGGAGGTGGGGACATAGGGATTGCGCGGATGGATGACCAGCGACACCCCCAGCGCCTGGAACGCACGGCCCGCCAGCTCCGGGCGGTGGGCGCTGGCCGACGGCGGCAGGTTTTCGCCGAACACGTGCGAAAAATTGACGCCCGCCTGCTCGAAGACCTTGCCGTCGGCCAGCACCCGCGTGCGTCCGCCTCCCGCGGCGCGATCGCTTGTCCCGCGCGCGCCTGGACTCGTACTTCCCTGTACGTCGCCCCCTTCCGGACGGTTCCATTTGTCTTCACGAAATTTTTCCTTGCCGTCTTCCGCTTCCAGGGCCGTGCAGATGCGGTCCTGCAAATTCAGCAAGTAGTCTTTGACGGCTTGGATATCGGGTTTAGCCATAAAAGTTTGAATGGACAGGATTTACAGGATTAACAAGAAAAAGATGTTACCCATAAAATCCCCGAACCGTTATTCAATCCTGTTTCATCCTGTTAATCCTGTCTATTCCCGTTGCAGGATATTATCAGCCCGGTCGCATGAGCTTGCCGGTGACGGCATCCCGGATGGACGTCGGGGCGGCAAGATCGCCGACCATGCCCGGCAACACGTAATCGACGTCGGTCCCCAGCCGGCGCAGGACTTCGCGGTAGCTGCGCGCCGGGTGCCGGTTGGCCCGGTTGGCGCTGGTGGAGACCAGCGCCATCCTTGCGGCCTTGCAGAGTTTCGCTGCCTGGGTATGGGCGGTGACGCGCACGGCGATACGCGGGTGGGCGCCGGTCAGCCAGTAAGGCGTGCCTTCCCTGGGATGCAGCAGCCAGGTGTGCGGGCCGGGCCAGGTAGCCAGCACCTTTTTGGGGATGTCGGCCACGTACGGTTTGAGTTGCCCGACGTCCGCCGCAATCAAGATGAGCCCTTTGCTTAGAGGACGGCGTTTAATGTGCATCAGGCGCGCCACCGCGCCGTAGTTGCGGGGATCGCACCCGAGGCCGAAGCAATATTCGGTGGCGTAGGCGATGATGCCGCCCCGGTGAACGACCTCCGCCGCGTGTGATAAGTCGCCGGTGAACAAGAGCGGCTATTTCCCCAGCTTTTTGCGCACGGCCTCGTTCTTGGCCGCCACGGCGACGGCGTTGGCTTTGCGTTCGTCAGCCAGGCGTTTGGCGAGATCTTGATCCGAAAGCGCGAGTATCTGTGCCGCGAGATAGCCCGCGTTCTTGGCACCGGTCTTGCCGATGGCAACACACGCTACCGGTACGCCGCCCGGCATCTGTACCGTGGACAGCAGAGCGTCCTGTCCCTTGAGGGGGCCGGCGTCCATGGGCACGCCGATCACGGGTTTCAGCGTCAGCCCGGCCACCGTGCCGGCGAGGTGTGCCGCGAGGCCGGCGGCGGCGATGAATACCGCGCAGCCGCGGACGTCGGCGTCTTTGACATAGGCATGGGTGGCCTCGGGCATGCGGTGCGCCGAAAGCACGTTGATTTCTCTGGCGACGCCCAGCTTGTCGAGCACCTCGAGCGTGCTCTGCATGGTGTCGAGGTCCGAATCGGAACCCATCAGGATGGCGACAAAGGGCTTGCTCATAGTTTTAATTTAAAGACAGGATTAACAGGATTTCACATGATTCACGGCATTGATTGTTAAATTTCCCAGAAAAATTTTGTTAATCTTGATCAATCCTGTAAATCTTGTCTATTGTTTTGCTCGCGCGCGACGGCCCGGTAACCGATGTCGCGGCGGTAGTAAACGTCCTTCCAATGGATCCGTTGCACGAGGTCATAGGCGCGTTCCCGGGCCGCATCCACTGTAGCGCCCAGGGCGGTGACGCACAACACCCGCCCGCCGTGGGTGACGATTTGACCGTCCTTCTCCAAGGTTCCGGCATGGAACACCTTCACATCGGGTTCCGAGTCCTGCGGCAGGCCCGTGATCACGTCTCCTTTATTATAAGAGCCGGGATAACCGCCGGCGGCCATGACCACACCGAGCGCCGCCCGCGGATCCCACTGCGCCTTCGCCTGATCAAGCCGGCCGGCGAGGGCGGCCTCGATGAGGTCGATGAGGTCGGATTGCAGGCGCATCAAGATCGGCTGGGTTTCGGGGTCGCCGAAGCGGCAGTTGTATTCCAGCACCTTCGGCGTGCCGTCCGCTGCGATCATCAATCCGGCGTAAAGAAAACCGGTGTAGGGATGACCCGCATCCGCCATGCCGCGCACCGTCGGCGCGATGACTTCCTGCATGATGCGCGCGTGCAGCTCGGGCGTGATAACCGGCGCCGGGGAATAGGCGCCCATGCCGCCGGTGTTCGGGCCGCGGTCGCCGTCGTCGCGCGCCTTGTGATCCTGGGAGCCGGCGAGCGGCAGGATGTGTTCCCCGTCCACCATGGCGATGAAGCTTGCCTCTTCGCCGGTGAGAAATTCCTCAATCACCACGCGCGCACCGGCGCCGCCGAAGGCATCACCCGACAGCATGTCCTTTACCGCAGCCGTTGCCTCGTCTTCGGTTTGCGCGAGAATAACACCTTTGCCGGCCGCCAGGCCGTCGGCCTTGACGACGATGGGCGCGCCCATTTTGTTGATAAAGGCTACGGCCTTATCAAGGTCGGTAAAATTGCCATAGGCCGCGGTCGGGATGTGATGGCGCGCGAGAAAATCCTTGGTAAAGGCCTTCGAGCCCTCGAGCTGCGCCGCGGCCTCGCTCGGTCCGAAGCAGCGCAGGCCGGCCTTCTTGAACCGGTCCACGATTCCCCGCACCAGCGGGGCCTCCGGACCGACGATGGTCAGGTCGATTTTGTTGTCGGTCGCGAAGCGCAGCAGGCCTTCGAGATCCTCGGCGGAGACGGCGATATTATGGGTTTTGGGTTCGCGTGCCGTGCCCGCGTTGCCGGGCGCGACAAAAATCCGTTCGACCTTGGGCGATTGCGCCGTCTTCCACGTGAGCGCGTGTTCCCGTCCGCCACCGCCGATGATTAAAACTTTCATAGAAACTGACAACGCAGAGACGCGAAGACGCAGAGAAAAATAGAGTTAAAGGAAATTCTTTTATTCCTTATCTTTTTTTTCATGTTTTTCTTCGCGTCTTTGCGCCTCTGCGGCGAGAATTATTAATGTCTAAAAT
>WGFP01000094.1 GCA_015492195.1 Acidiferrobacterales bacterium | reverse complement strand
CTCTATGGACTTGCCCACTGCACGCTGGGCGATTTGCTGATCCTGCTTGTCCTTTATGAGATCGTCGCCCTGCTCAATCGGAACCGCGCCTGGTATATGACGAACAAGGTACTGGTCGGGGGCGCGCTGTTCACCCTTCTTGGCGTCGGCTATACCATCTATAGCGAGATCATGAACGTGCGCGTGAAGGGGACCTGGGGGTATACTGAACTCATGCCGCTTATCCCGGTGATCGAAGTCGGTGGCATGCCCTTTCTGCAATGGGTCCTCATTCCTCCCGTTTTACTGTGGCTGATGCGCCAGACGTCCTTCGCGCGAACCGCTGTTTAAGAAGGGTTCGAGGTTAAGGCGCGCGCCGACTGAGCAGAGATAAACGGAGTTATGAAGACATACCGGAAAAAGCGTTATGGATTTTCCTTGGCATCCGGGGACTCATCTTCAACCGGCAATCCGGCGAGCTTCCATTCGGGGTACCCGTCTTGCAGCCGCCGCGCTTTCAATCCTTTTGCGCGCAGCTTGGCCACCGCCTCATAGGCAAGCACGCAGTAGGGACCCCGGCAGTAGGCCACCACTTCCTGGCCAGGCTGCAACTGATCGAGATTCTTTTCCAGTTCCGCCAGCGGTATATTGATGGCGCCCGGCAGGTGCCCGGCGGCGTATTCTTCCGGCGGCCGCACGTCCAGGACCGTGACCAGGCCTTTGCGCGCCCGCGCCAGAAGCTCGGCCGCCGGTACCGGCTCCAGGCCATCTTTAACGGTCAGGTAAGATTTTACCAGCCGGTCCACCTCCGCGAGGTGTTGCTCGGCCACGCTGCGCAGCGCGTTCAACAGACGCATCACTTCGTCGCCAGCCAGCCGGTAGTAGACGCTTTGGCCCTGTTTTCGGGTGCTGACCAGCCCGGCTTGGCGCAACTGCTGCAAGTGCTGGGAGGTGTTGGCAACGGTCAGCCGCGAGGCCTTGGCCAGCGCCTCCACACTGCGCTCGCCCTGTGCCAGAAACTCCAGCAATTCCAATCGGTTGGCGTTACTCAAGGCCTTGCCGGTGCGGGCAAACTGGGAGAACAGGTCGTGTTTGAAATTTCCGGTTGACATCCTGTATTGGTGTAATCTATTATTCAAGTAATTAATTGAATAATTGAATATTGAACAATTATAGCATTTACCCTGTATCGGGCAAGTTTGCATAACGAGGAGGGGATTGATGGATATCAGCCAATTCATTTCCGACCACGAGGTTACGATCCGTCTCGGGTTCTTTTTTGGGATCTTCGGCGTTATGGCGCTGTGGGAATGGGTGGCGCCCCGGCGGGCGTTGACGGTTTCCAAGACGGTGCGGTGGGCCAATAACCTGGGCCTGGTCTTTCTCAACAGTTTTATTCTGCGGCTTATTTTTCCCGCCGCCGCGGTCGGCATGGCGGCGTTTGCCGCCAAACAGGGTTGGGGAATCTTTAATTATGCCGATGTCCCGTTCTGGCTGGCCGTGGTTGCGTCGGTGGTGGTATTGGATTTCATCATCTATCTGCAACACGTGATGGTGCACGCCGTGCCGGCCCTGTGGCGCTTGCATCGGGTGCACCACGCCGACCTCGACTTCGACGTGACCACCGGCGCCCGTTTCCATCCCATTGAGATCATCCTGTCCATGCTGATCAAGTTCGCGACCATCGCGGTCTTGGGGCCGCCGGTGGTGGCGGTGGTGATCTTCGAGGTGTTGTTAAACGGCACCGCCATGTTCAACCACGGTAACGTACGCCTTCCGGAAAAGCTCGATCGGGTGCTGCGGCTCTTTGTGGTCACGCCGGACATGCACCGGGTGCATCACTCCGTGGAAGACGACGAGGCCAACAGCAACTTCGGCTTCAACCTGCCGTGGTGGGACCGCCTGTTCGGCACCTACCGCAACCAGCCGCGGGCGGGCCATGCGGCCATGACCATCGGTATTCACAAATACCGCGATGCCAAGCAGGTGGCCTGGTTGCCCGGCATGCTGGCCCTACCGTTTGTGGGCAGGATCACGGAGTACGTCATTAACCGTCGCCAATGGAGCAC
>WGFP01000093.1 GCA_015492195.1 Acidiferrobacterales bacterium | reverse complement strand
CCTTCGGGCTTACCGGGCAAAGGCTTGCGATGCTCGGGCGCGCCATACGGGGATTTCAACAGCTAGGCGACGCACGAGTTCTCATTGTGCTCGATCTAATGGGTGATAAGTGAAAGGTGATGTTTGCTTTTCACTCCCCCGTCGGAGTGAGCCGAGCACCGCAGCGAGGACGGGGGAAGTCGCGAGCCTCCTGATCGAGCCCGAGGCGCGCTGTATGCGCCCGGCGAGTTAGGCGAGCGCCCGGCTGAGCGAGGAGCAGAGGGCACCGCGCGAAGTTTGCGCGGCGAGCGACCGGGGTGTCTTTTCTTTTGGTGACTTTTCTTTGGACAAGCAAAGAAAAGTCACCTGCTGCCGGTCAGCCACCGGCAATTTACACGTCGCCGAAGGCGACACTACTTCTTTCCCCCTCATCCCGGCCTTCTCCCCAAAGAGGAGAAGGAGATAATGTAAAAACCCATTCTCATTTCAAAGCGGAGAGTGCCTTATCATAATCCGGTTCTTGCGTGATCTCCGGCACGAGTTCGGTGTATTTCACGTTGTCATTCTCGTCGAGGACCACCACCGCGCGCGCGGTGACGCCTTTCAATGGTCCGTCCTGAACCAGGACCCCGTAGTCCTTGGCGAAATTGCGGTCGCGCATCATCGACAGCGTTTTCACGTCCTTGGTGTTTTCCGCGCCGCAGAAGCGCACTTGGGCGAAGGGCAAATCGGCGGAAATGATCAATATGACCGCGTTCGGGTATTCCTTCGCGTGCTCGTTAAATTTCTTGGTGGACGTGGCGCACACTCCCGTATCCAGGCTGGGCACGATGTTGAGCAGCTTCTTCTTGCCCCTGAAATCCTCAAGCGACACGTCATTCAAATCACCGTCCACCAATTTAAAATCGGGCGCCGGGCTGCCGACTTTCGGCAGATCGCCGTTGGTGCTGATTGCATTTCCTTTCAGTGAGATTTTCGCCATGACCGGTACCTCCTTGGGCCTAAGCGTTGGGAGTCACTTTCACCGCGCGGGGCGGATCCAGTTTGCGTTTGCCGACAATACGTTCAAGATGCAAGGCGTACTGCTCGATATCTTCCGGCGTGCGTGTCTCGGTGGCGCACACGAGCAACGCCTGACCCAGCTCGGGATAGTGATCGGTCAGGTCAAAACCGCCGAGTATGCCCTGGGCCTCAAGCGCCCGCAGCGCATCGCCGACGGGGATATCCAGGCGCAGCACCGCTTCGTGAAACACGGGCCGGTTAAAGATCTTCGCCACGCCTTTGATCGCGGTGAGTTTATCCAGCAAGGCATGCGTATTGGCATGACATTGCGCGGCGGTGCGTTCGAGGCCTTCGGGGCCGAGCAATGCCATGTAGATCGTCGCGGCCGTTGCCAACAGGCCCTGGTTGGTGCAGATGTTGGACGTCGCTCTTCCCCGGCGGATATGCTGCTCGCGCGCTTGCAGGGTCAGCGTGAACCCGGGCTTTCCGTGCGCGTCCACGGTGCGCCCGACGAGGCGCCCCGGCATCTGGCGCACCAGGGCCTCCTTGCAGCACATGAACCCGAAATAGGGTCCGCCCGAGGAAAGCGGCACACCCAGCGGCTGACCTTCGCCGACGGCGATATCCGCCCCCTTGGCTCCCCATTCGCCGGGCGGCTTGAGTAGCGCCAGGGCCATGGGATTGACGAGCCCGATCACGAACGCGCCTTGCGCATGCGCCCAGTCGGTGAGGGCATCGACCTCTTCCAGGACGCCAAAAAAGTTGGGTTGAGGAATCACGAGCGCGGCCGGATCGCGGCCTTCGTGGGACTTCAGGGACTCCGGGATGGTATGCCCGCCTTCCGTGCAGTGGGGCAGCTCTATCAGTTCAATGTTTTGGTTGCGGACAATGGTGTGCACCACTTTTCGGTAGATCGGATGCACCGTTGCCGGCATCAGGATGCGACGCGATTTCCTGTGCGCCCGCACCGCCATCAACACCGCTTCCGCCAAGGCCGACGCGCCGTCGTAAAGCGAGGTATTGGACACATCCATCGCGGTGAGGCCCGCCATCATGGTCTGAAATTCATAAAGCAATTGCAGCGTGCCCTGACTCGCCTCCGCCTGATACGGCGTATAGGCGCTGTAGAACTCGCCGCGCGTGGTGATCTCCCACACCGCGGCGGGGATGTGATGCTCATAGGCGCCGGCGCCGATAAAATTGACATACGTGCCGTCCTGGTTGGCGCGCTCCTGCATGAGGCGCGCAATCTGCATCTCACTCAGGCCTTCGGGAACCCCGCTCAGTTTTCCGCTACGCAGGGCGGCGGGAATTTCATCAAACAATGCCTCAATCGAGGAAACCCCGATGGCCTTGAGCATGGCTTTAATGTCGGCATCCGTATGAGGAATAAACGGCATGGTGATTTCCTACAATCAATTCACAGGATTAACAGGATGTCTCAGGATTTACAGGATTTGTGTTTAACATAAACGGCGTCATACAAAAATCTTGTTAATCCTGTGAATCCTGTCCAAGAATTTCTAAATCAATGTTTTTCCGAAGCCACCAGCGCTTCGTAGGCCTGGGCGTCGAGCAGACCTTCCACGTCGCTTGCGTTGTCCGGTTTTAGGCGAAACATCCATCCTTGTCCATAGGGATCTTTATTCAGTGTCTCCGGGGCATCGGCAAGCGCGTCGTTGGCCTCCACGATTTCCCCGCTTACCGGTGCGTACACGTCCGAGGCCGCCTTGACCGATTCCACAATGGCGCATTCCTTGTTCGCCTCGACCTTGCTGCCCGCTTCCGGCAGCTCCACATACACCATGTCGCCCATCAGATCCTGGGCGTGGTGGGTAATACCCACGGTAATGGTGCCGTTACTTTCCGGTTTCACCCATTCATGCGACTTGGTGTATTTCAGTGATTTTGGTGTTTCGCTCATTTCCAGAACTCTCCTCTTATTCCGATAGACAACTCTTGCCGTTTCGTACAAAAGGGTATTTGACGACACGCACGTCAAGCATTCTGCCGCGCATCTCAACCTGGCACCTGCTGCCGGTCTCAGCCTTCTTGGGCACGCGCGCCAACGCAACAGACCGATTCAAGGTGGGCGAAAAACCGCCGCTGGTGATCTCCCCCTCTCCTACGCTATCGCATTC
>WGFP01000092.1 GCA_015492195.1 Acidiferrobacterales bacterium | reverse complement strand
GACATGAAAAGGGCCGGCGCGCGGGGACGGAAAATGTCGCCGGCATCGTGGGATTTGGCGCGGCGGCGGCGCTGGTAAAAGAGCGCCTCGGGGAGTACGGTCTGCGCCTTTCCGAATTGCGCAAACGCCTGGAATCCGGGTTGCGGGCGATCGGCGGGATTGAGATTTTCTCGGAGGGGGTGACGCGGCTTCCAAACACCGTCTGCTTCGCTGTAGCCGGCATGGACGGCGAAGCGCTGTTGTTAAACCTGGACAAGGCCGGCATGGCGGTGTCGAGCGGCTCCGCCTGTTCCAGCAAGCATACCGAGCCCAGCCCGGTGTTATCGGCGATGGGTGTCAGTCCCGACGCGGCGCGCAGTGCCTTGCGTGTCAGTCTGGGTTGGGACAATACCGCAGCAGAGGTGGACGCATTCGTGAATGCGTTGCGCACGGAGATTGCAAACCTTAGAAACAAGTTTCAGTCGGCGATTTCGGCGTGATTTTGTCCAGCATTTATTTTAATGAGGTGCGATAGATGGCGATCCATTTGACGGAAAAAGCGGCCGAACGGGTCCGCACCTTTCTTGCCAAGCGCGGCAAGGGCGAAGGCCTGCGTCTCGGGGTTAAGAACGTCGGTTGTTCGGGCAAGGCATACGTTACTGAATATGCAGATCGTATCGAGCCTGAAGATCAGGTGTTTGAGAGCCATGGCGTGAAGATAATCGTCAGCACCAAGGATCTGGTTTATCTCGACGGCATGGAAGTGGATTACGCCAAGGAAGGGTTGAGCGAAGGCTTTAAGTTTAATAACCCGAACGTCAAGGCCCAATGCGGCTGCGGCGAGAGTTTTAGCGTCTGACAAGGGGTGCCCATGAGATGGGCGGCAGGCAGGCGGCCAGGCAGGCACAACCCCGAGCCAGGCACACCTTTGGATAGCTAAATACCGTTCTTTTCCGAGGGTTACATATGCGTTAATATAGTACTAAATTAGTACTAATTGATGACAAGAGGTACCACGCAATGCTTCGTATGAGCAAGCTCACGGATTATGGGACGGTCGTGATGACCTATTTGGCCCGGGAGCCCGGGCGCTTGCATGCCGCAAGCGAGATCGCGGCGCATATTCACGTGGCGGTGCCGACGGTAAGCAAGATTCTCAAAACACTAGTGCGTGAAGGGCTAGTGGTGTCCCACCGAGGGGTAAAAGGCGGCCACACACTGGCGCGCTCCGCGCAAGACATTTCCATGGCCGAAGTCATTGACGCCATGGAAGGCCCGATCGCGCTTACGGAATGCAGCAGCGCGGAGGGCATTTGCGTGCAGGAAACCTCGTGCTCGATCCGGGACAGTTGGCAAAAGATCAACGTGGTAATTCGGGAGGCGCTAAGCGGCGTCACCCTGGCGGAGATGGTTGAACCGGCTTCACAACATGTCGTGCGGTTTCAGCCGCGGAAACCCCCATTGAGAGAAAGCACGCATTAATCCGATGTACACGGGCTTTAACCGAGGACGGGCATGACATCTTCAAACCAAAATATCGAAACGCTTATTAACCGCGAATACGAGCACGGCTTCGTCACCAACCTGGAAGCCGATACGCTGCCGCCCGGGCTTAACGAAGACATCGTCCGCGCGATCTCGGCGAAAAAGCGCGAGCCGGAATTCATGCTGGCGTGGCGCCTCAAGGCCTACCGGCACTGGCTGACCATGACCACGCCGGAATGGGCGCATGTGCATTATCCGCCGATCGATTATCAGGACATTGTTTATTATTCGGCGCCCAAGAGCAAACAGGACGGTCCGAAGAGCCTGGATGAAGTGGACCCAAAGCTGCTTGAGACCTACAACAAGCTCGGCATTCCCCTTGAGGAGCAAGAGAAGCTCGCCGGCGTGGCCGTGGACGCGGTGTTCGACAGCGTCTCGGTCGCCACCACCTTTAAGGACAAGCTGGCGGACATGGGGATCATTTTCTGTTCGTTCTCCGAGGCGGTGCACGAGCATCCGGAGCTGGTGCAGAAGTATCTCGGTTCCGTGGTGCCGCATACGGATAATTTCTACGCCTCCTTGAACTCGGCGGTGTTCAGCGACGGCTCTTTCGTCTACGTACCGAAGGGCGTGCGCTGTCCCATGGAACTGTCGACCTATTTTCGTATCAACGCCGCCAAGACAGGCCAGTTCGAGCGTACCCTGATCATCGCCGATGAGGGCGCCTACGTGAGTTACCTCGAGGGCTGTACCGCACCCATGCGCGATGAGAACCAGCTGCACGCCGCGGTGGTGGAGCTTGTGGCCCTCAAAGACGCGCAGATCAAATATTCCACGGTACAGAATTGGTATCCCGGCGACGAGGAAGGTCGCGGCGGTATCTACAATTTCGTCACCAAGCGCGGCGCCTGCAGGGGGACGAACGCCAAGATTTCCTGGACCCAGGTGGAAACCGGTTCCGCGATTACCTGGAAATATCCCAGCGTAATCCTTGAGGCCGACAACACCGTCGGCGAATTTTATTCGGTTGCGCTGACCAACAACCGTCAGCAGGCCGACACTGGCACCAAGATGATTCATATCGGTAAAAATACCCGCAGCACCATCATCTCCAAAGGCATCTCCGCCGGCCACGGGAGCAATGCCTACCGCGGTCTGGTGAAAATTCTGAAGGGCGCGGACAACGCGCGCAATTACACCCAGTGCGACTCCCTGCTCATGGGCGATCGTTGCTCCGCGCACACCTTCCCTTATATCGAGGTGAAGAATCCGACGGCGAAGGTGGAGCACGAGGCCACCACCGCCAAGATCAGCGAGGACCAACTGTTTTATTTAATGCAACGCGGCCTGTCGGCGGAAGACGCCGTGTCGATGATCGTGAACGGTTTTTGCAAGCAGGTGTTCAAGGAATTGCCGATGGAGTTTGCCGTCGAGGCGCAGAAGCTGTTGGGCGTCAGTCTTGAAGGGGCGGTGGGATAAAAGCGTAGCAAGTGACAAGTAGCAAGTAGCGAGGAGTAACGATGCTGTCGATTAAAGATTTACAAGTAAACGTGGAAGGCAAGCCGATCCTCAAGGGCATTAACCTTGAGGTCAAGGCCGGTGAAGTGCATGCCATCATGGGGCCGAACGGCTCCGGTAAGAGCACGCTGGCCAAGGTTCTCGCCGGTCGGGAGGGCTACGAGATAATCAGCGGCGAGGTCCGCTACCAAGGTAAGAACCTGCTCGATATCTCCCCGGAGGAACGTGCCCGCGAGGGTATCTTTCTCGCTTTTCAATATCCCGTCGAGATCCCGGGGGTGAGCAACATCTACCTGCTCAAGGCGGCCCTGAACGCCGTTCGCAAACATCAAGGGCTGGATGAGCTTGACGCCATGGACTTTCTTGACCTGGTCAAGGACAGACTCAAGCTGGTGAAAATGGACGAGGAATTGCTCTATCGCGCGGTGAATGAGGGTTTCTCCGGCGGCGAGAAAAAGCGCAACGAGATCCTGCAAATGGCGGTGCTTGAACCCAAACTGGCCATTTTGGATGAAACCGATTCGGGCCTGGATATCGACGCGCTCAAGACCGTCGCCGCCGGCGTCAACGCCCTGCGAAGAGAAGACCGGGCCATCATTTTGGTGACACATTATCAGCGGTTGTTGGACTTCATCGTCCCCGATCATGTGCACGTCTTGGCCCACGGCCGCATCGTCAAGTCCGGCGACAAGACCCTGGCGCATGAACTGG
>WGFP01000091.1 GCA_015492195.1 Acidiferrobacterales bacterium | reverse complement strand
GCATCGGCGTGGTCTCGCGTTCCGGCACCCTGAATTACGAAGCCGTGGAACAGATGACCGAACGGGGGCTGGGTCAATCCACCAGTGTCGGCATTGGCGGAGACCCGGTAAACGGTTGCGATTTCATCACGGTCCTGCGCGCCTTCGAGGATGACCCGGACACCGACGCCGTGGTGTTGATCGGCGAGATCGGCGGCCCGCAGGAAGTCGACGCCGCGCTGTGGGCGAAAGAACACATGAGCAAGCCGATCGTCGGATTTGTCGCCGGCGTGTCCGCGCCCGCGGGCCGCCGCATGGGTCACGCGGGTGCCATTATCTCGGGTGATTCGGATACCGCTCAGGCGAAAATGGACCGCATGGAAGAACTCGGGATTCACGTCGTGCGCAATCCGGCGGACATCGGCGCGACGGTGGAGCGGGTGTTGTCCCAACCCGGGACAAAAATAAAACGGCAGGCGGAAACGGGTTAGCCTTAAAAATCATTTGATCCGCAGATTACGCCGATTCGCACAGATTATGAGAACTCATTTCAAGCAATCTGCGTTAATCTGCGAAATCTGTGGATAATAATTATGGCCAAAAATAATCTGTGTTCATCTGCGGATTACTGCAGTTTAACCGCTTAATTGTTTCTGAGCGGCGGCGATGGCAACGCCGGTATTAATATTCGCACCAAGCTCGCTTAACACTGCTTCCAGGGCGCTCAGGCACAGCAAGATGTTCTCGGCGCGGCTGCTGTAGCCCATCAGGCCCACGCGCCAGACCTTGCCCGCCAAGGCGCCGAGGCCGGCGCCGATCTCCAGATTGAATTCCTTTAACAATTGCGCGCGCACTTTGACTTCTTCGACACCGTCCGGGATTGTGACGGAGTTGAGTTGCGGCAAACGGTATTTTTCCTCGACGATAAAACTCAACCCCATTGCCTCAAGGCCGGCGCGCAGGGCCAGGTGGTTGTGCATGTGGCGCTGCCAGGCATTTTCCAGGCCTTCTTCCTTCAGCATCACCAGGGCTTCATGCAAGGCATACAAGGCGTTGATCGGCGCGGTGTGGTGATAGGCGCGCTTGGTATTTGCGCCCCAGTAGCCCATCACCAGATTCAGATCCATAAACCAGCTCTGCACCTTGGTCTTGCGGTTTTTGATGATTTCGATGGCGCGCTCGTTGAAACTCACGGGGGAGATACCGGGCGTGCAGGACAGGCATTTCTGGGAGCCGGAATACACGGCATCCACGCCCCAGTCATCCACGCGCAGCTCGCTGCCGCCCAGCGAGGTCACGGTATCGACAATGGTGACGCAATTGTGCTTGTGCGCCAGCGCGCACAGGGTTTTGACATCCGAGCAAGCGCCTGTTGAAGTCTCGGCGTGAACGAAGGCGACCGCCTTGGCGTCGGGGTTGGCCTTCAGGGCATCCTCCACTTTTTGCGGATCCACCGGTTTGCCCCACTCGTCTTCGACCATGATTGCGGTGGCGCCGATGCGCTCGACATTCTCTTTCATGCGGCCGCCGAAGACGCCGTTCTGGCAGACGACCACCTTGTCGCCGGGCTCGATGAGATTGACGAAACAGGTCTCCATGCCGGCCGAGCCCGGCGCCGAGACCGGGATGGTCAGCTCGTTCTTGGTTTGAAAGGCGTATTGCAGCAGGCCCTTCACTTCATCCATCATCGAGACGAATTCAGGGTCGAGATGACCGATGGTCGGGCGGCCCAAGGCGGACAACACCCGCGGGTGGACGTCCGACGGGCCGGGACCCATCAGGGTTCGAGGAGTGGGATTAAAGCTTTGGCTCATCTTCGATATTCTTTTTTTATGGCGCCGGCATTGTATGTTTTTATTCATCCGGCGGCAACGTCACCACGTCGTCGTACGCATGGCGGCGGGTGATCAGACCGCTGTATTCAAACACATCCAGCGTCCGTTCGTAGGCCTCGCGGGTAATGCGCGCATCGGGCGCCCAACAGCCGAGCCGCTGATAGCCGGCAATGGTATGCGTTAATACATCACGATCAATGTGGGGAAAAAATTCAGCCTCCACCCGCGCAATCTCTCGCGCCTCTGACTCGATCACATATTGCCGTGCCTTTCGGTAAGCGCGCATGAAGGCTTGGGCCATGTCGGATGCCAGCCATTCACGCGAGGCACACAGACTGCTGAAGGCCACCGGCCCGATGACGTCGCCGACCGAGGCGACCACGAAGCCCGTCCCGTCCTTCTCCAACTGCTGAGGCGCCGGCCCCTGCTGGTGCACGTAATCCGCTTCTCCCCGGCGAAAGGCCTGATCGATGGCGCCGACATCACCGGCATCCACGGCGTCGATCTGATCAAATGCCACGCCCTGCTGATGCAGGGCGTATTTGAACATGGCCAGCGGCTGGAAAAAATGATCGACCAGCACCTTTTTGCCAATGAGATTTTTCCATGCAAACGCCGGCTCGGCTTTGCGCCCGGCGAGAAAGAAGCCGTCGCGTTCATTGATCTGGGCAAAGTGAACATAGTTCGGCGTCTCTCCCTGTTCCATCAACATCCAGCTTGTGGCAACGGCCGACTGCGCCACCTGGACGCTGCCGTCGGCGATGCCGCCGGGCACCGTCTTGTCCGGCGTCGCGATTGAATAGCTTGGTTTCAGACCTTCATCCCTTAGAAAACCGCCTGCGATCGCGACGATAAGGGGACTGTAGAACGCCGAATGCCGCAATACTCTGACATGGATCTCGCTCATTTTATGTTCCAAGAAAAATAAAAAAGAAAAAGGGTAGCTCAAGAGTTCTTTGAATCACGCTGGCAGGCTCCGGTTGCGGTTAAATAGATTCTCTAATTGGCGGGATCTGTTTGTATTTCCTTTATCAAACATGTATAGTGCAGTCACCTCCCTAGGGAGGATGAAGCGTTTCTGACCTTCCCCTGTGTTGTTTCACCGGCTTTCTGGTTAGCGACGTAGAGCCGCCGCTTCAACGGCGGCCCTTGAGTGAACCGGGCTGTGTGATTTCCTGCCAAAAGGCATCCCGCCTACGTTCGTTGTTTTTTAATTAAGGTCTGCCCTGTACCGGCAGACGAGGAAATTATTGTGTCATTTAAAGAACTGAATCTGAATCCCAAACTGCTGCGGGCCGTCGAGGCGAGCGGCTTTGTTAAACCTACCGACATCCAGCGCGACGCCATTCCCGTGGTGCTGGCCGGCCGCGACCTGATGGCCTCGGCCCAGACGGGCACGGGTAAAACCGCGGCCTTTGTCTTGCCCGCCCTGCAGCGGCTGCTAAGTCCGTCATCTGCGCGTGGCAAGGGTCCACGGGTGCTGGTGTTGACGCCGACGCGCGAGCTGGCAACGCAGGTCAACGACAATATCCGGCAATTCGGTCGCTTCTGTCAATTCACCGCCGGTAATGTAATCGGCGGCATGGCGTACCCGCCGCAGATCAAGCTGCTGAAGCAGCCTCTGGACCTGTTGGTTGCCACCCCTGGTCGGTTGATGGATCACATGGAGCAGGGCCGCGTGGATTTTTCCCGGCTCGAGATTCTGGTGCTGGACGAAGCCGACCGCATGCTGGACATGGGTTTTATCAATGCCGTAAAACAGATCGCGGCGGCAACGCCGGCCAGCCGCCAGACGCTGTTGTTTTCGGCAACGCTGGAAGGCAAGGTGCCGGCGATTGCCAAACAGTTGATGAAAAACCCGGCGCGGATTCAGCTGGCGACGAACCACGAGCGCCATGCATCCATCCGACAGCACGTGCATCAGGTGGATAACGCGGCACACAAGCATCGCTTGCTTTCACACTACCTGAAAGATGATGCCCTGACCCAGGCGCTGATTTTTACCAAGACCAAACGCGGCGCGGACAAGCTCGCCAAGGCGCTCTCGGCCAAGGGCCACGCCAGCGCTCCGCTTCATGGCAACATGAACCAGAACCAACGCAAGCGCACCGTCGAGCACATGCGCCGTGGCAGGTTTCGGTTGTTGGTGGCGACCGACGTGGCCGCCCGCGGTCTCGATATCCGGAGCATCAGTCACGTGATTAATTTCGACCTGCCGATGGTGGCGGAGGACTACATCCACCGCATCGGCCGTACCGGTCGCGCCGGCGCCACGGGCACGGCGATTTCCCTCGTGGGACCGGAAGACTGGCCTAAGCTCGTCGGCATCGAGCGCCTGACCGGGCAGAAACTCAAGCGGGAGATTGTTTCGGGTCTGGAACCCACGACACCCGAGCCGCGCGCCGGATACGGTCGTAACGGTAATGGCATGAAGCCGAAGCGCCGTGCCGGCGCCAAACCGCGCCGGAATAACGGTCGCCGTGCTGCGTCGAAGGGGCGGCGGGATGATTACCGTCGGTCCCGGGACGGAGGGCATCGGGACGGCAAAGTTGCAGCGAACGCCCAGCGCGGGTTCCAACCATGGTTGGGCTGACGGCTGGGCACACAGCTTATGGCGTTATTGAATCTCGGTTGCATCCGAATATAAAAATGTAGTATTCCCGGCGGGTATTCGGGTACACTACACTCCTTGCACATTATTTCAGGTCATTTCAGAAGCTCCCTCCGGTTTTTCTCCTGTAAATCGCCTCGTAATGATATGCAATAAAACACTTAAATATTGATATATAGAGGTAATTTACATGACTAAAGGTACTGTTAAATGGTTTAACGAATCCAAGGGCTTCGGTTTTATTACGCCCGCGGACGGTGGCAAGGATGTGTTTGTGCATTTTTCCGCCATTGTGGGCGGGGGTTTTAAGTCTCTGGCAGAAGGTCAATCCGTAAGCTTCGAGGTCGAGAACGGGCCCAAGGGGCCTCAGGCGACTCAGGTTACCGTCAACAACTAAACTTCGCCGTCGGCCTGACTTTATCGCAGAACCCCGCAGCATGCTGCGGGGTTCGTTCTTCTTTCCCGGCGCCACATTGCACGACATAATTAAGGACACCCGTTTTGAAGAAAATGTTTGTTGGTAATTTGCCCGCCGATGCCACCGAAGACGCCGTTCGGGCATTGTTTTCGGAATTTGGCACCGTTCGTTCCATCCGCCTTACTGTTGATGTTTTCACCCGTAAATGCCGGGGTTTTGGCTTTATCGAAATGGAGGGACACGAAGCCAGGGCGGCCATTGCGGGGCTCGATGGCAAGACGTTCAGCGGCAAGTCTTTGAGGGTTAAATTCGAAGATCCGCGCGCGGCTGGGAAAAGACGCCGGCGTTAATCATCCTTTATCGAAGCGGTCGGGTTGATTCCGATTGCTTCAATCAATGTTTTCACGGCGAACCCAACCTGCCTTATCTCCTGAATAGAGCAACCGCTTTGGGTGGGTTACCGCGCCAGCAGCACCGAGACGGGCGACGTATTGGCAACCTCCCGGCTGACGCTGCCGATCAGAAAATCGTGCCGTCGGTTACCCCGTGATCCAATGATAATCAATTCGGCGGCCTCTTCCTTTGCGGTTGCGAGTATTTCATCCGCGGGGCGACCTTCCTTCACCACGGATTTGATTGCGGTAATCCCGGCGTCGTTCAGCATTTTCGTGTGATAGGCAATGATTTTTGCGGCTTTTTTGTCCAGCATTTGCTGGTAGTCGGTATCCTTCAGCGCCTTTCTCAGTTCATCCATTTCAGGGCCGGTTCCGAGCGCTTCCCCTACCAATGACCTACCCAACATCTTTTCAACGTAGACCAACGCCACGTGTTCAGGTTTAGCCGTCGAACAGAATTTGATCAGTGTTTCCGTCGCCCGGACCGCACCTTTTGTATCATCCACCGCTAGCAACACCTTTTTCATGATCGACTCCTTAACCGTGAGTCCTATGGATTAATTCCACCCTTGACGCGGCGCCCAGACACGACACAAAGACGCTACATCCGGGTCAATGCGAGGAGATATATTAGAAGGTCTTTTGAAATGGTTGGATGATGCGTTCGCATCATTTTTGCCAAAAGCGGATCAGGCCTGATTGAAGCTAATTAGTGGTGAAGCCAGGGAAGCATTGATCCCCGGATCTCGGGGTTAAAAAATAGGAGAGCCGCAGTGGTTTATCCCGCCCGTCACCGGTAACACCAGCACGATAAACCGGGGCCGGAGAACAATTGCCGCTAATGCCGGCAGAAATTGCCCTCCGGCCCCGTTGTCGAAGACCTAGTCGTGATGCTGATCGCCCGGACCGTGGGCGTGACCATGACTGATTTCTTCCTCCGTCGCATCGCGAATATCCATCACTTTGACGTCAAAGCTAAGTTGCATGCCTGCCAAGGGATGGTTGGCGTCCACCATGACGCTGTCTTCTTTGACTTCCACCACGGAAAGGACAACTGTGTCGCCTTCGGGTCCGCTTGCGTTGTACCGGGCGCCGACCTGGATCTCCTGGTCGCCGAACCTGGCCTTGGGAATATCGAAAATCTTGGATTGGTCACGCGCGCCGTAGGCATCCTCGGGGGCAATCGTTACCGAAAGCTCATCGCCGGCCCCTTTGCCTTCGAGTGCGTTTTCCAATCCGGGAATAAGGTTGCTGGCGCCGTGGAGGTAAACCAGGGCCTCGCGCCCTTCTCCTTTCGAAGTATCGATGATTTTTCCGCTGTCGTCTTTCAGGGTGTAGTCAATGGTGACCACCTTGTTTTTGCTGATTTGCATTGTTGAATATCCTGTTTGGTGTTAATTGAGTGAAGCTGTCTACGATTATGTGCGTGATGCGCGTAATTTTGAGTGAATGTATGTTTCACCCTTGCCTGTCAAAAATATCAGGATAAGGTTCCGGTTTATCTCGGTATCGCTTTGTAGAGGATATCTGACTTGTTTTTCCAGGCAAGTCCTTACACTGTGCAGCTGCTTTGGCTTCCAAACCGCGTATTTGGCGCAAGCCCCGCGGTGACCAAGGGACGGTGTACGTTTTTCCGCCAGCCGGTAAACGACGAATATTTCTTGTCAAGGATCGTTTTCGCGGTAAGTTTCTCCCAGGGCGTTGCTTTCAGCGTTTGGAAAAAATAGGCCATCTCGAGATACTCATCGGGATACCAGTATGTGTTGGCAATACGACCGATTTTGTAAAGCCCATTGACGTTGACGCCTTGCGCCGCCGCGAGCTCATAGAGGCCGAGCAGCGCCGAGCCGTGATTGCAGTCCTGGAAGAAGGTGGAATTGTTACAGCAAGGCCGGTAACTGTTTTTCGCCGCCTCAAGGACCACGGCGTCTTGTGAGGCGTTTAGGTCAACGGCTGCGACCTTGTTGAAATAGCCCCCACCGCGCGGCGCCCGGCCCAGAATCCACCCGCCGGTGCTTGCATACTGATTGATTTTCGGGCCGTTTATCGGACTTTTGGCATTAAATTGGGTTTTGGTTGCAACCCCGAGCGGCCACAAGAGATTAAGCAGATAGGGCGCCGTTTGAAAACTCAAGGTAATCGGCGCTGACGAGGCCTGGGTGAACAGGCGCTCGACCCAGTCGGGGAGCCCGCCGCGTTTCGCGTATACGCGCCGGAACTTATCCGGAGCAATGACGCCGGCGGCGACCAGACGCTGAATCGAGTCGCCGAATGACACGTCTATCGTATGTCCCTGCAAGGGCAATACCTTGCGCGCAAGCGCACTCAACGCCGCATTTCGTTTTCCTTTGACGTACGTCAGGAATGTTGTGCTGTTACTGGCCCAGAACAGCGAGCCTGCCACGCCGCCGAGCGCGCCCACGCCGAATGCAGCCGTGGAATACACAAGAAAACGCCGTCGGGAGGCCGTAGGCCGGTCGGACTCTTTCATGCGATTCATCTCGTATCGGGGGCTAATTTAGGGAGTATACGTAAAACGAAAACACCTGCGTGTGCCGTGCTTCCTTTATATATATCATATATTTCATTTGAGAGCACAGAGATAACGCGTATTTTAAACGTGTGAGCACCGTACAGGAAGCAACACCGCCGGCGCGGGACCGGCTTCAGGTAAAAAGACATGTTCTTCGGCAGCGGCGTTCTTAGGTTAGGGCGTGTTGGTAGAGACGACGCAGGCCCTTGATGGTATCAGTATCGTAGTCATCGAACTTCAACCCCGCACCTTCGGAAGGTTTGCGTATGACGACCGCCGACAGGCTGTAGATATGTTCATCGCGATCATCCTCCTTCAGGAAGACGTCAAGGGCGACCGGTTCGTTTAACTTAAGCGGGACGCTGTCAATTTCCACCAAGGCGCCGCCAAAACTGATGTCCCGTAATTTGCCATAGAGGGCGGGTCTGTCGCGGTAGAAGAGGGCGACGTCCAGATCGAGCGGCGTCCGTGAACATGCGCGATGGTTTCCGGTTCCGGTTGGATTCATGGCCACCTCCTGTCTGTGGATAGACGGCCGGGTTCCATTTTGACATAAGACGGTGCAGAGAATAAACCGCGGCAAATATATATTGGTGGCAGTGAGTCGTGCACGGCCCGGCCCGTGATAAAATCATTGGTATTCAGGCTTAATCGGGCCTTTTCAGGGCCAAAACAGCGGCGTTAAAGTAAACCATGTCCGGCTTTTACTCGGCTAAACGTACAAGAAACCTGTTCAAGCCCGGTGCCGGCAAGCCGTTTAAGTTGTCGCGCTCCAAGCTGGAATTCGATATTCATCTCATCCCGTATACGGGCAGGGATGACTGGGTGGAGGATTGCATCAGAGCGGCGCACCGGTGCCTGACGGCGGACGACCTTCCGGCGGCGAGTCCTGACTGTGATTTTTGTAACTATCGCGCGGCGGCGAAAGAGGCCGGCGCCGAACCGATGGGTTCGGACGTCCTCCGAGTTTCTGCGAAATCAACATCCTCGCAAGCGAGAGAGATAACCGACCCGGACCACGCCGCGTCCTTTTTACCGCACAGGTCGTAATTATTTGCCAAAGGTTTTCTTCGCATATTCGATCACCGCCTTGATTTGCGCGTCGCTTAATTGCGACTGAGGCGGCATTGGCGCAGGAATATTCTTGTATTTCTTGTGTGCTCCCATTCCTAAATATAGACGTGGTTGCAAAAGCAAATCGGAACATTTTTCGTAACTACAATCGGGCGTTAACATTAATCAATAATCTTACTGTTGTCCCTTTCTCTAATCATAGTATTATTTACCGGTTTGACACAGAAGCCGGGGCTTCGCTTAAATATAGATGGGTCGAAGGATAAAGGGGCGGCGTATTTCTGTTGAACATAAAGAGGTGAAACGTGGGTAAGGGTGATAAAAAAACCCGGCGCGGCAAGATCTGGCGCGGCACGCACGGCGTCAGACGGCCGAGGAAGAAAAAGAAGCCGAAAGAACAAGCAAAATAAGTTTTGCCGACATAATCAAGTCAAGTATAGAAGCCATTGGTTTGATAAAGGGCTAGACGGATGTCGGGCGCGCTTGTTTGCTGGAAATGCGGGGTTTCTTTAAAAGAGATCCCCCGGCCGTTCGCGCGGCTGGCGGAATGCGGCCAGTGCCGCGCCGAGTTGCACGTCTGCCGGATGTGTGAGTTTTATAACCCGCGCGTGAGTGAGAAATGCGATGAGCCCATGGCGGAACACCCCAGGGAATTGGAGCGCGCCAATTTCTGCGATTATTTCAAACCCAAACCGGGCGCCTTTGTTGCGCGCAATGAGGCCAAAGCGGGAGCGGCCAAGGCCGGGCTCGATGCCCTGTTCGGCGAAGCGCCGAAGAAAGGAGTATCCTCCGATACCAACCCAGCACGCGCAAAATTGGCGGAACTGTTTGGATCAGAGAGCAAGAAAAAGGATCCGCCGCGGTGACGCCGGCGCGTTTGAGGCGCCCCTGCGCCGGGTTTGTATATAAGACCGTATTTAATCGGAGTGGCGGCACGCTCTAGACCGGCATGGAAAACATCGTCACCGCCTTTGTGACCTTTTTTGTCGTGGTGGACCCGATCGGGGTGTCCGCCACCTTTGCGGCGTTAACGCGCCAGGCGGGGGTGGACAACACCCGCCGCGTAGCACTCAAAGGCACGTCCCTGGCCTTGATCATCCTGGTGGTTTTCTTTTTTGTCGGCGAGGAACTTCTGCGCACACTGGCCATCGGTGTGGATGCCTTCCGCATCGCCGGCGGGATTTTTCTGTTCCTGCTCGCCGTGGACATGGTTTTTGCACGGCAATCGGGACTGCGTTCCACCACGAGCCGCGAACAAGCGGAGGCCGCCCGCAGGGAAGACATTTCGGTTTTTCCTCTGGCGTTTCCGCTGATCGCCGGGCCGGGGGCGCTGACCACCGTTATTCTGATGGCCACAAACTCCTCGGGGTTTGCCGTCAAGGGTGTCATGCTGGGGATCGTGGTTGCCGTGTTGGCGATCACCGTGATCGCCCTGGCGCTGGCCTCGAGGCTGATGCGCATGCTGGGCGAGACCGGGGCCAACGTGATCAGCCGCCTGCTGGGTCTGATCCTGGCGGCATTGGCGGTGCAATACGTGCTGGACGGCATCCGGGGCGGCCTAGGGGTCGGAGCATAGCCTACCCGAAGCCCGGCGCCTGATTTCGCGATACGTTGATTGACGGAAGGACCCGCTGCTTATATAAGCGGTGTATGGTGCTGCCCCACTTTAAGCTTGTCAGCTTCGCCCTTTGTCCCTACGTGCAACGCGCGCGCATCATGCTGTTCGAGAAAAACATTCCCCACGACACCGAATACATCGATTTACGCAGTCCGCCGCCGTGGTTCCTGGATGTCTCGCCCCTGGAAAAGGTACCGGTGCTGCTGGTCGACGACAAGCCGCTGTTCGAGTCCATGCCCATCTGCGAGTACTTGGATGAAATCACCCCCGGGTCGCTCCATCCGACGGACCCGTTTAAAAAGGCCCAGAACCGCGCCTGGATCGAATACGGCAACGATATCTTGGACCTTACCTACCAGTTTTTTAACGCCAAAGACGAGACTACCTTCAAGCGGCTTATTGCCAATCTGCGGGACCGGTTCGAGACCCTGGAAGAGATCGTGGACACGGGTCCCTTTTTTAACGGCGAGACCTTCGGCATCATCGATGCCGTCTATGCGCCGATCTTTCGCTTTCACGCAGCCGTGCGTCAATACGCCGACTTCAAGTTCTTCGACGACACGCCCAAGGTCACCCGCTGGACCGAGGCGTTGCTGGCCCGGCCGTCGGCGCAACAAAGCGTACCCGAGAGCTATGAAACGGATCTGGATACTTATCTTAAGAAACGGAATTCCTTGTTCGGTGCGCGCATCCGGGGACAGGCGGCGGTTTGACGCTTTACTTGCCCGTTGGTTATGAAAAAAGTACGTAAAAGATCGATTAAAGTGCCGAAGAAATCCACAGGCGCGCTTCGCGCCGCCCGCAACATCAAGTTAAACGCGCAGCGGCGCAAGCTTTTAGGGAAACATTACGCCGCCAAGTATCGGGTTCGCTAAAGGCGCTTCAGGTGACTCACGCACCCAGCGCGACAGTCACTCGCCCCGAAGCGGGGGATGACGATGCGCCCGGCGATTGCTTTGTTGGCGACGCATTCAGCCGAGTCGGCAAAGCCAATACGGGTGATGCGTGCAGCGGGGTGGGACAGAAGATAGTCGATATGCCAACGCAGTCGCTTTTCTTTGCGAAGATGGCGCCGGACACGCGATTCAATATTCTTTCTGGCGCTGCCGGTGTAGACGTAGCGGCCCGTGGGTAAGGTGAAGGTGCCCAGTTTGCCGACCGTGAGGGTGACGTCTTGTGCAAGCTTTATGTAGAGCTGGTAAGTCGTCGCCATACGACGGTGCCCGTTACTCCCCGATGATCTTGACCAGAACGCGTTTTTTGCGGCGGCCGTCGAATTCGCCGTAGAAGATCTGTTCCCACGGGCCGAAATCAAGCTTGCCCTTGGTGACGGCTACCACCACCTCACGGCCCATAAGCTGGCGCTTGATGTGGGCGTCGGCATTGTCCTCGCCGGTATCGTTGTGCCGGTACTGCTTCACGGGCTCGTGCGGTGCGAGTTTTTCCAGAAACACCTCGTAATCATGATGCAGTCCCGGTTCATCGTCGTTGATGAAGACCGAGGCCGTGATGTGCATGGCGTTGACCAGCACCAGGCCTTCCTTGATGCGGCTGTCGCGCAGGCATTCTTCCACCTGCGGCGTGATATTGATGAACGCCCGCCGCGTGGGGACGTCGAACCAGAGTTCTTTGCGATAGCTGTTCATAATTTTCCTCCTCCGCGTAACCAAGTCCGGCAATGCCGCATCGGGGCGAAAGCGGGAGATCGTCTCTGTTTTTTATTTGCAGTTGCCGATCCGTTTGCCCTGAATCTTTTGTGACATTTTCATGGAGTCCCCCGAGCCGCCGCTCATTTGCATCTCGATACTGCCACGGTAGGTATCACCCTTGTAGGTGATCCTGCCCGTCCCGGTGGTCTTCATGTCCTTACTTTCGCAGGAAACGCGCCATGTCACCGTGTCGCCGGAGACGGTTTTTTTCAGAATCTTGCATTGCTCGCCGGGACGCTCGGTCCGGGGAACCAGATCCTCTTTGGTGATGCAATGTCGGTAACTCGTTGACGGCATGGGCATCGGCATTCCCTGCACTTCGGTTTTGACGGTGATCTCCCACAAGCCGGGACGCATGTTGGGCTCTCCAACCGCCGCATTTCCATACCCGACGGCGAGTAGGAATCCGACGACGATTACATACAGATTGGTAGATTTCATAATGCCCTCCTTGTTTTGTTGGTTGTTATAACTGTGATCGCGTTTAACGTTTAATGTAACATTTGTGGGTGGTATCGTGAACAATGTTGATAGCTGCTGCAAAGTCAGTTACAAAGAGTTAATTAATGCGATTTATGGAACCGTTTTTTGTTCAGAATTTCGTGAGGAAACGCCATGGTTTGTGTCGAGGAATCCGTGGATATCCGGGCGGAGCCGGAGGTTGTTTTTTCGCTGATCACGGACGTTGCCCGTAAGGCGCGCATGAACCCGAACGTGCGCGTACTCAGTGTCGGTCAGGAAACGGAGGGGCCGGTCGGCATCGGCACGGTGTTTCATTATCGTCTTGTCAT
Organism: Acidiferrobacterales bacterium; assembly: GCA_015492195.1. Taxonomy (GTDB): domain Bacteria; phylum Pseudomonadota; class Gammaproteobacteria; order Acidiferrobacterales; family Sulfurifustaceae; genus S146-88. The sequence goes on along the minus strand of WGFP01000091.1, from coordinate 7,657 downwards.
CGAGGGGAAGATCGCGGATTACCGAAGCACGTGCGTCGCCTTCGAACCGGGGCGGATGATGGAAACCCTGTCGGATACCGTGCCGCCGTTCAAGGTTCGCGTGACCGTAGAACCCATCCCCGGCGGCGCCCGCCTGACGCAGGTGGAATCTTTTACGCTCTCTTCCGCTCGGGTACCGCTTCCCCGGGCCAAGGGCTGGTTGGGCGAGGTGTTCCGTTTTATTTTTGGAGAAGGAAACACCCTCACACAAAGTCCGGAATCCGTCGCCGCCGACGAGGCCCAATGGGAGGCGAGGCTGAAACCGCGCCTCGCCGCCTGGCTGAACAGCATCAAGACCCATCTGGAAACCGAGCGGTCCAGCCTGAAGGCCTAAGCAAAACGGAAGGCCCCTTTTCCTATCCGGTCAATTACGCACCGGCGACACCTTGACCCGCACCTGCATGCGCTTGCCCGGATCGTAGGGCAGACGGGTTTGGAAGGTCTCGCCCTGGTAGCGATAGGTCACGCGGTAGCCGTCGATCCGCTCTTCCGTGCGGTAAGTGGTGGCGACGCGGCAGCGCTCCTCGTAACCGACGCGGTCGTACCGTACCGTCCGCGCTGATCTCTCGGCGGCATCGTGCGCGATGGAGGCGCCGATGAGGGTGCCCGCCAGCGTCGCGGCGTCTTTGCCTCCGCCACTGCCGATCTGGTGGCCGATCACGCCCCCGACAATGCCGCCGAGGATCATCCTACCGGCAACATTTGGTCCTTCACGGTACTCGACGGGATAGCGCACCTCTTCCTCCCAGCATTCGCGCTCGGGCGCGGAGATGCGCACGGTCCGTTTGATGGGTTCCACGTCGATTACCTGGGCGTGGTCATAGAAGGTGTTGTATCCTTGATGTTTCCATTTGTGTCCGGCCTGGGCCGCCGGCGCGGCGGCGATGACGGCCGCCAAGGTGCTCATGAGAATGGACTTTTTCATCGGATCTCTCCTATTTTGATTGATTTCGGCTCGCCCCGGTTTGCCGGGGCCTGTGAGCATGGCCACACCCTAACGCCGGCATCCTGAACCAAAGCTGAACGAATCCGGCATCGCTGAGGAATCGGCGACGATTAAACAGGCTGGTGGGGAGACGTGTACCGGCGCCGGAAGGATTCAGCTGTGGGCATGTCGTTCGGACAGGCTCAAGCAGCATCACCCTTTCAGTGATGCGTTGGTTGTCCCTATATAAATGGGGGCTTATACTTAAAATATTACAGGTTATTGAACAAGGAATGTTCAGGAAGCGGGGATGGCATTTGGGAAATATTAAATTGTTTTGTTACGAGACCGGAGGTAACGCTTATCAAAGCTCTCGTAATGGCAATTTTTTACCTGGCTGCGTCGCAGGTTTTCGGCGCCTTTCAGATAAAGGCGGGGGAACCGTCGTTTGTCTTGCCTGCCCGAGCACCGCATACATCCGTCGTCAAGAATAACCCTATTCTTGTCGCCCAACGCCAACCTCAAGCCGAAAAAATAAAAGGACGATTCATCGCCCGCTATGGCGGAAAGGGGCTGGCGGGCGTTTCGGTGAGCCTGTACGACGCGCAACGTACGCTGATGGACGTGACAGAGAGCGACGCGGACGGGTTTTTCATCCTTGATCTCGATGTCTTTGACAACGTCGAACGCAAAGTGATCGCCAGTTCTTATCTGGAAGTCGTCGACGTCAAGGGCCGCAAAACCCGTGTAAAATTGTCCGACGTCATTCGCTCTTATGCGCGCATCATTACGTTGAAAGATATCCCGCTTCCCTAACGTATAAAGCGATTCCTGTCCTCGGGCGCATATCAACGCGACAGCGTGAGCACCGCCTCCAGCCCGCCCCCGCGACGGTTGCGCAGCACAAGTTCGCCGCCGTGGGCCCGCGCGATGTTGCGGGCGATGCTCAGACCCAGGCCGGTACCGCCGGTGTCGCGACTGCGGGAGGTCTCAACGCGGTAAAACGGTTCGAACACCTTATCCAGTTCCTGTTCCGGAATGCCGGGTCCCTCGTCGGCCACCACGATTCGAAGCTGTTTGCCCTGTTCCGTGAGCGTGATGTGCGCTTGCCCCCCGTATTTAAGGGCGTTGTCGATCAGGTTGGCGATACAGCGTTTGAGCGCCAGGGGCCGTGCGGGGTAAGGCGCCGGGTTATCGCCGTTGATTTCCACCTTCCGGCCCATTTCATCGGCGTCGGCCTTCAGGCTCTCCAGCAAGGCACGCACATCCACCGGTTGAATCGCCTCTTCGCTTTCCATGCCGCGCAGGAAATCCAGGGTCGCGGCGGTCATGGCCTGCATCTCGTCTAAGTCCTTGACGAAGCTCGCGCGCAGCTTGGGATCATCGAGCAGTTCCGCGCGCAGCCGAAGCCGCGTGATGGGTGTCTTCAGGTCGTGGGACACGGCCGTAAGGATGCGGGTGCGGTCCTTGATGTAGCGCGCCAGTCGCGCCTGCATGGTGTTGAACGCCCGCGCGGCGTGACGCGCTTCAACGGGTCCGGTCTCCGGTAGCGGGGGACGATGGATGTCGCGGCCCAGTTCGTCGGCGGCGCCGGCAAGTATGGAGAGCGGGCGCGTGATCCAACGCACCGCAAGCAGGGAAAGCAAAACCACCGCCGCCAGCAATACCGCCAAGGTGAGCAGCAACCGCGTGGACCAGGCGAACACCTCCTTGGGAATGCGGTGTTCGAAGGTAACCCAGGTTCCATCGCGTAGCCGGACCTGGGCCAGGAAGGACAGGCCCCCGGGCGGCAGGACCCCGAGGCGGGCCATGTGCCGTCCACCCATCGGCGCGCCCATGCCCATGTGCCCGGGCCCCATGGATCCCTGGACCGGCGCCATGGACGTGGTTTCCGTCACCGCCACCGTCAAGGAATAACCGCCACCGAGACTGCGATCCAGCAAGGCACGAAACACCGCAGCCAGTCCTTCGCTGGTCATCTTTGAATCGGTCTCTGACCAGGGCGGATCGGTCAACGAGATGCGCAGGGGCGGTGCGTTGAGGGCGGCAACGAGTTGCTCCCGTTCGCGCGGACCGGACGACTCCAGCAGCCGGACAATGTCCGCGATCCGCTGCGCCGATTGCAGCCCGCTGGCCTGGTACAGGGTGTCGCCGCGGTCGCGGAACTGGATCAGCGCGCTCAGTGACTGGGCCAGCAGTAGGCCGGCCAGGAGAATCAACACCAGCCGGCCGAACAGGGATTGCGGGAGAAGACGCATCAGTTTTCCTTTTTAACCGTGGCGGCGAGCACATACCCCTCGCCGCGCACGGTCTTGATGATGGTTGGGTCCCGGCCGTCGTCGTTCAAACGCTGCCGCAGCCGCCCCACTTGAACGTCGATGCTGCGGTCGAAGGGGAGGGTCTCCCGCCCCTTCGTGAAATCCAGGAGCTGGTCGCGGTTGAGCACCCGGTTCGGGTGGTCGAGAAAAACGCGCAGCAACCGGTACTCCCCGCCGCTCAACGGGACGACCACGCCTTTGGGGGAGATCAGGTGGCGGGAGGGCACATCCAGGACCCAATCGGCGAACCGGATTCGCCGGGCCTGCTCCGGTTCCGCCGAGGGGGGCAATGCCCGCGCCCGGCGCAGCACGCCCTTGATGCGGGCCAGGAGCTCCCGGGGATTAAAGGGTTTGGGGAGGTAATCGTCCGCCCCCATTTCCAGACCGACAATACGATCGGTTTCCTCGCCCAAGGCCGTGAGCATGATCACGGGAATCGACGAATTCGCCCGCAGCCCGCGGCACAGGGTCAGCCCGTCTTCGCCGGGCAGCATCAGGTCCAGGACCACCAGGTCAATGCGGGCCCGGTCCAATGCGGCCCGCATCGCCCGGCCGTCGGGCACGGCGGTCACCCGCAGGCCGTGCTTTTCCAGGTAATCCCGCAACAGGCGCCGGATTTCCGCGTCATCGTCGACGACGAGAATGTGGTCGGTGTGTTCGGTATGCGTCATAAGATGGTTATACGGTTTGGCATGACGGTGTGCACGCAGAAAATTGTAACGTAGTGTAACGCCTGCCGCGCCTGAAAACGTTCGTTACAAAAAACCCGTTTTTGGACATATGCCGGTTACACCATCGTGGTTATCTATATGTGCGTGTGAAGGCATTCCGTCTTCACCTTGACGAGAGAAAAGGAGAACTGCGATGAAAGCGAAAAACACCCTTCCACTTATTATCGGTGTTGCCTTGGGCATCGGCCTCGCGGCCAGTGCCTCCGTGTGGAGCCGCGGTCCGGTTTCCGGTTATCAGGGCCACGGCATGATGGGTGGTCATGGTCCGCAGGCTACGTTCGGTTGCGTGGGCGATCAACAGCATGTCGCCGACGCACGGTATCATCACCATGCCACCGATCCGCATGTTGGAGACCGCAAGGGACCCGCCGGCAAACAGGGCGACCGCACGAAGAAGGGCAGCCGTACAACGCGGTAGATCACGCCGGGACACGCGCGCAGCGCAGCGTCCCTGTCCCGAATCCCCGCCGGACGAAGGCGACTCCGCCCGGCGGGATTGTCTTTAGCTTCTAGGATCTGACGCATTTATTGTTCTTGGGGCCGGCTGAAGGTCGCCAGGCATTTAAGCGCCTTGATTTTGTCGCTGCGGTCCACCTTGGCCCGGGCGAGCGCGGCGTGCAGCACGTCGATGGTGCGGTCATACGTGGCGCGGTCGACCGGATACGGCGTGCCGTCCTTGCCGCCGTGGGCGAAGGAAAACCGCGCCGGATCGCGGGTGCTGGCGCGGGCGCCGTAAATCAGTTCCGCCACCAGCGCCAGGGCCCGCAGGGTCTTGGCGCCCACCCCTTCGATGCCGAGCAGCGCCTCGAAGTCCTTGGGTGCGCGCTCGTAAGTGCGAAGCAGAATTTTTTTAATATAACGGGGGTTCACATCGGCCGCCGATACCTCATGGCGGTGCGGCAGGACAAGATCGGGCAAACGCGCCAGGGTCGATAGCACGTCCTTGTCCGGCTGAGCAGCAAGCTCCGTGATGGCGATGCGTGATTTCTCGCTGTCATTTGCCACCAGGTTCAGGGTTTGCTGGCGCGTGTCACAACAAATGGCGGCATGGGGTTCGTTGACGAAACTGTCAAGCCCGTCGCCCAGCCAGTGGTAACGGCGCGCGGTACCGGTGGCGTCGTTCATGCCCTGCTGCACCACGCACCATCGCCCGTCTTTGGTGAAGAAAAAACTGTGGTGGTAAAGCTGGTGATTGTCCTGGACCGCGGAGTTGTCCACCTTGGCCGAGAGGCGACTGGCGTAGACCAGCGCCTCCGGTGCGCGCGACAGCCTTTCACAAACGGTGATGATTTCCTGAGGCGTTTTACGGGAGGCGGCGCCCTTGCCGCCGGCGGCATAAAATCCTAAGTCTTTTTCCAGCCCGCGGATCCCTTCCTTGATGGCGCCGCAGGTGGTGGTCGTCACCCCGCTGGAGTGCCAGTCGAAGCCGAGGGCGCAACCCAATGCCTGGAACCAGTAAGGATCGGAAAGCCGAACGAGGATCTCGTCCGGGCCGTATTCGGTCGTGATGTGGCACACCACCTCGCGGGCCAGGCGCACCATGCGGCTGAACAGCCATCGGGGTGCTTTTCCGCCGTGGAGAGGAAGCTGGGCCAGACCGGTGCGCATGGTGGGAAGTATACAACCGACCGGGTGTCTCCGTGCCGGGGTACGGCACCAGGGTGTCGGGGGTGAGAAAACGCCCCAATTGGGGTCGTGGCGTTGCCGAGATCGCCGGTGATATACTTTAAAAATTAACAACGAGCAGGTAAACACAATGAGCGGCGCCCGCTACACGAAAAACGGCCTTTTGATCCCCACTGCCTGGTTAAAAAAGCTGGGCCGGGATGTGCGCGTTCAACAAATGCAGACCCCGCTCACGGCCCTGGACGATCAAGCCGTCAACGCCTAAATAGAGATTCAGGAGAACACCATGCAACCCGCCAAACAGGAAGCCCTGGAGACCATCGGCAAATTGCCCGATGACGTCGACATGGACGAGATCATGTACCGGCTCTATGTCCTCGACAAGGTCCGCAAGGGCCGCGAGGACGTCGAGGCCGGGCGCACCATCAGCCATGAGGATCTCCTGCGTGAGATCGAGCGGTGGTAAGGTGGTCGAACCAGGCCAAGCGCGACCTGCGTCGCATCTTCGACTATATCGCCCAGGACTCTCCGCACTACGCCAAAAAAGTCACCCAGGAGATCGCCGCTAAGACCGGCATCCTCGAACAACTGCCCCGCATCGGCAGGGTGGTGCCCGAGGTCGGCGATGACAACGTGCGGGAGCTGTCGATCTACACCTACCGTATCTTCTACGAGACCCGGGACAACAACGTCGAGGTCCTGGCCGTCATCCATAAACGCAGGATGATAAAGACGGAAGATATCGGAAAATAGATCCAAGACCGGAAAACCAGGCCACGGCAAAACCCCGTTCGGATTGAGCTATCCAGCCCTTGTATAAGGGTGCTGATTTCTTTAACAGCGATTCATCACGTGGTAATAAGCACCGTTGAATTCAATGCGAAGGGGCGAAACATGCGACAAGGGTGCTAGAGATAATGATATAAGTACAGACTTGATCCCTTTAGTTCGGCCACTGGCCCGCCATAGCGGCGTTCCCATTTCACGATACGCTTGAAGAATTGTTGAAAGCCCAAGGCATGGTGCTCAATATCGAATTCATCGAGCGACCACGGTGTCAGGTCTTGCATTGCCACATCACCCTTCATCTTCGTGTGCTCTCACCACTCGACTCACCGTGCTGTAGTGTACCCCGAAATAATCCCCAATTGCCTTCATTGAATAGGCTCCTGTCTTATACGCCCTCGTCATTGCTTTTTGCATCGACTCATACCGTCCCGCATAGTAAGACAGGGACTGTACAACAGGTTTTCGCTGCGCCTTCGGCACCTCTATTAAACAATCCAACTTGCCTGCGCGTGCCTGCATCTTCGCCACAAACTGCGCATCACCAAGATAGATCTGCTGACTGAGGTGTCGCCATATACTTGCTTGGTCTTTTCCTTCAGCGATCAATCTAATGTACTTGTTACGTGCGATCTTGCGGCGCTGGGCCAGTTGGCCCAGCGCCAGGTCGGTTTCCAGCCACTTTGGCTTCTTCACTTTCCCGATCATCGCCCGGTAACTGCTCCATGGCCATTGGCCCGCCGCTTTGACCATTCCCGCCCGTACAGGATTTAATACCACATAGCGCGATAATTCTAAGAGATAACTGTCTTTATCCACGAGGATCGCCTTATAACGGCCCTGAAATACATGCCCAACACGGTGATGCCGTTGATTAAATCGACGCGTATAGATTCCATTGAGTTGGCGCATGCCTCTTGAGAGATTCGCATCTGGGGTCTCAATCACGAGGTGATAGTGGTTGCTCATCAGACAATAGGCATGACAGATCCAATGGTGCCGTCCGCATACATGGCCGAATACCGCCAGGAATTCCTTTCTATCCCGTCATCCACATAAACATCTTCACGCCCGTTTCCCCGCGAGGCGACATGATAGACAGCACCCGGACATTCAATCCGTAATGGACGCGACATGGCGGCAATTCCTTTTGCAATCAGATTTGATGGAGGAGAGGTAATTAATTGAATAAGCTAGATTTGATCATCCCTCATGCGGCAATGCAAGACCTG
>WGFP01000090.1 GCA_015492195.1 Acidiferrobacterales bacterium | reverse complement strand
TGCGGAATGGGTGCGGATAAATTTGTCGGCGACGGCCAGCGCGTAGACGAATCCGGTGCACACGGCCTGGACATCAAAGGCCGGGCATCCATGAATGTCCAGACGCTCCTGCAACAGACAGGCGGTGCTGGGAAAAATCTGATCGGGCGTGGTTGTGGCGACAATGATCAGGTCAATGGCGTCCTTCGTGACGCCCGCCGCCTCCATGGCGCGCAGGGCCGCCTTTTCACCCATGGTACAGCTGGTCTCACCGTCGGCGGCGATGTGGCGTTCACGGATGCCGGTGCGCTCGACGATCCAGCGATCCGAGGTATCCACCATTTTTTCCAGATCGGCGTTGGTCAAAATCTTCTGCGGCAGATAACCGCCGGTGCCGATAATGCGCGCGTAATTCACGCCTGTTCCCTTTTTTCCAACATGGATCCCACTTCCCGACCGATACGTTGCGGCACCTGTTTTTCAACTTCGGTCACGGCCTCCAAGATGGCGTGCTCAAACGCCAGGACGTCCGCGTTGCCGTGACTCTTGATGACCGTTCCATTCAACCCCAGAAAAGTGGCGCCATTATAACGCCGATGGTCCACCCGCCGGCGAAATGCGTTGATAACGGGCCGCGACGCCAAACCGGCAAGCCGCGTAAATGCATTGCGCCTGAATTCCTGGCTCATGAAATGGGCGATCATTTGCGCCAATCCTTCACTGACCTTAAGTGCCACATTGCCTACAAAACCGTCGCATACGACCACATCCATGCTTCCGGTATAAATTTCGTCCCCTTCGACATATCCGCAATAATTAACGTTACTTGCGCGCAACAACTCGGCTGCCTTTTTTACCGTATCGCTTCCTTTAATATCCTCTTCGCCGATATTAAGCAATGCCACGGAGGGATTGTTCTTTCCCTCCACCGCACTTACAAGAATCGATCCCATCACGGCGAACTGCAACAGATGTTCCGGCGTGCAATCCACGTTGGCGCCGAGATCAAGGACGTGCACGTGCCCGTGTACGGTGGGAAGCGTGGTAATGATCGCGGGCCGATCGATACCGGGCAGGGTTTTCAGGACAAAACGGGCGGTCGCCATCAGCGCCCCGGTGTTCCCGGCGGAAACGGCGGCCTGTGCCTCGCCGCTCTTGACCAAGTCAATGGCGACCCGCATGGAAGAGTCTTTTTTATTACGCAACGCCGAGGCGGGAGGCTCGTCCATATCCACCGTTTCCGAGGCATGACGGACCACGAGGCGGCCGCTTTCCCGTTCATTGTGTTGGGCAAGCTCACGGACAAGGCGCTCCCGTACGCCAACCAAAATCAATTTCAATTCGGGTTGTTTTCTGAGAATTGTGAGCGCCGCGGGCACGGTGACGCTGGCACCGTGATCGCCCCCCATGGCGTCGAGGGCAACCGTTATCAAGGTTTATTTCCTTAAACCGTTCCGCCGGATAATCAAGACTTCTCGGGCTTCGTGTCAATCACCTTGCGACCGCGATAAAACCCGTCGGCACTGACATGATGACGGCGATGGGTTTCACCGCTGGTTTTGTCAATCGACAGCGCCGACTTCTTCAGCGCGTCATGGGCGCGCCGCATACCGCGCCGGGAGGGTGTTACTCGACTCTTTTGTACTGCCATGACAGATCCTCGCTGATAGAATTCCGGATGTTGCTACTTTTTCCGTTTCAGTCCGCTTAAAACCGAAAACGGTTTATTTGTCTTGTTCCCCGCGTCATCACCGTTTGCCGCGGTCTTATAAACGCTTGCCGGACATGCCTGCTCGTCATGCATGGGAATCATCGGCATAACCAACAGAAACTCATCTTCCACAAGCTCGCTCAACGAAATCGGCTTACCAACCACCAGTGCATCGACCTCCCGGACCTGAATATCCTCACGTTCACCGGGCCTTGTCAGGACAAGCCAAGGTTCAGCGACCAGCTTCAGATCCATGCCTTCCAAACACCGTTGGCACGTGGCGCGCACCGTGACGGACATCGTCCCGTGCATCAAGGGCATTCCGTCAGCGCCGCCACGCTCAAACACGAGGTCCACCGCCGCCTCACCCGAATCATCCCGACACAGTTCCACCAGACGTCGCATGGTCTTAACCGGGAGTTTGCCGCGTAATCGCGCTCCCTTCCCGGCCAGCTGAATCGGGTCTATCGTCGCCGGCAGGCCGCCAAACATAGGCCGCGCATCATATATTCGCGGCTAACTTGTGTCAAAATAGGCTGTTTTTACGCCGAAGATCGCCCTGGATTATTGACACCTCCTGTTCCTTTACGTAAAAAAGCCGGGCCGGTGCATCTTTAAGGGGGGGTACCGGGTCCCCAACCTTGCGGAGCCTTCTGCTTGATTAAAAAGATTCTGGTAGCCAACCGCGGTGAAATCGCGGTACGCATCGTACGCGCCTGCGCTGAGATGGGCATCAAATCCGTCGCCATTTACACGGACGCCGATCGCAATGCCCTGCATCTTAAAAAGGCCGACGAAGCCTACAACGTCGGCCCTGATCCGATCGGAGGCTATCTAAACGCCCACCGCATCGTTAATCTGGCCGTCGCTTCCGGCTGCGACGCCCTGCATCCGGGATACGGCTTTCTGTCGGAAAATCCGCTGCTCGCCGAAATCTGCGCCCGGCGCGGTATCACTTTTATCGGGGCTTCTCCCGCCGTTATCCGGCGCATGGGCGACAAGACCGCGGCGCGCCAGGCCATGATCGAAGCCGCCGTGCCGGTGATTCCGGGAAGCGAAGGAAACTTAAAGAGCGTCTCCGAGGCCGTCAAGCTTGCCAAAAAAATCGGCTATCCGGTCATGCTCAAGGCCACTTCGGGGGGCGGCGGGCGCGGCATCCGCCGATGCAACACAGAAGAAGAGTTGCGCCGCAACTACGAGCGCGTGGTGTCCGAGGCAACCACGGCCTTCGGCAGCGCCGATGTGTTCTTGGAAAAATGCATTCTAAATCCACGCCACATCGAGGTGCAAATCCTCGGCGATAAACACGGCAATGTCATTCACCTGTTTGAGCGCGACTGTTCCATTCAGCGGCGCCACCAGAAATTGATCGAGATTGCGCCCTCCCCTCAAATTACCGAGGAACAACGCGAAACCGTATGCGCACTCGGCGTGCGCGCCGCCAGGACCGTGGGTTATGAAAACGCCGGCACTGTTGAGTTCCTGCTGAACCACGACGGAAAATTCTATTTTATGGAAATGAACACCCGCTTGCAGGTGGAGCACACGGTTACCGAACAGATCACCGGCGTGGATATCGTTCAGGAACAAATTCTTATTGCCGGCGGGGAGCCGTTGTCCTACCGCCAGGAACAGGTCGAGCGACGCGGTTACGCCATCCAGTTTCGCATTAACGCCGAGGATCCCAAGAATGATTTTCTGCCGAACTTCGGGCGCATCACGCGCTACTATTCGCCCGGCGGTCCCGGCGTGCGCACCGATGCCGCGATTTACACCGGATATGAATTTCCGCCCCATTACGATTCCATGTGCGCCAAGATAACGGTGTGGGCTCTCACCTGGGAGCAGGTTCTGGCGCGTGCCCGGCGCGCGCTGAAGGACGCCGGCCTGCACGGAGTCAAAACCACGAAGCCTTTTCACTTGGAGATTCTAAAGACTCCGGAGTTTAAATCCGGTAAATTTGATACCGGATTCATTGAGCAACATCCGGAGTTGATAAACTATTCTCTGCGACGTCCGCCGGCGGACGTCGCAGAGAATAGTTTATCAACTCCGGATGTTGCTCAATGAATCCGGT
>WGFP01000089.1 GCA_015492195.1 Acidiferrobacterales bacterium | reverse complement strand
GTATCGTAGCGGTTGGGATCACTGTCTTTACCGGCGCCAAAAATGGCGGAGCCGGCCACAAAGGTGTCGGCGCCGGCCTCGGCGATCTCGCGGATGTTGTCCACCTTCACCCCGCCGTCGATCTCCAGGCGGATGTTCCGGCCGCTGGCATCGATTATCCGGCGCGCCTCGCGCAACTTGTCGAGGGAGGAGCGGATAAAACTCTGGCCGCCGAATCCGGGATTGACGGACATCAACAGCACCATGTCCACCTTGTCCATCACGTACTTTAAATAATCCAGCGGCGTGGCCGGGTTGAACACCAGTCCGGATTTGCAGCCGTTGTCGCGCACCAGTTGCAGCGAACGGTCGATATGTTCGGTTCCTTCGGGATGAAAGGTGATGTATGTGGCGCCGGCCTTGGCGAAGTCGGGAATGATGCGGTCCACCGGCCGTACCATCAGGTGTACGTCGATGTCGGCGGTGATGCCGTGTTTGCGCAACGCCTCGCAGATCAGGGGGCCGATGGTCAGATTCGGAACGTAATGATTGTCCATCACATCAAAGTGGACAATGTCCGCACCGGCGGCCAGGACATTGGTGACCTCTTCACCCAGCCGGGCGAAGTCCGCGGACAGAATCGAAGGGGCAATTTTATAGTCACGCATGGTTGTTCCTTATCAGTTCACGCCTTGGCTATGGTGGACGCCAAAAAAGGCGCACTTTACCCGATCAGGCAAAAGTTTTCAGCCCTGATCCCCGTCCGCCATATATCCAAGTCCTGCATGCCAAAGGATAAACCTCCTCGATCAAGGGCGCTGAAGGACCTATACTTAATGGGGGGAGGGGTTGCATGCATAACAAACGGCGTATTTCCACGCTTATCCTGGTCCTTGGTTTCTGTCTGGCACCGTCATGGCTGGCGGCGGCATCCGTTTCGAACCTGGAACGCGAGAAAAACTGGGCCGACCAGGTCGTGGATTTTATGGTGGTGGGAGAAGCCGTATGGCTTGAGGCCAACAAGGTTCAATTTCTGAGCCTCTATACCAAGCCCGCCGATGCCCAGCGGGCATCCACTACCGGCGTCATCCTGATGCACGGGCGCGGCGTGCATCCGGCATGGGGACTCATCGACACCCTGCGCGTGGACCTTGCCGATGCCGGCTGGCACACCCTGTCCTTGCAAATGCCGATCCTGGATCCCGACGTCAAGCTCAAGGAATACAGCAAAACCTTTCCCGAGGCGTTCCGGCGCATCGACGCCGGTATCCGCTATTTGCAACAACAAGGGGTCACAAAAATCTTTCTCCTCGGCCACAGCACGGGGGCCATGTATAGCGTGGCCTATCCCGCCGAGCATCCCAAGGCCCCCATTGCCGGCGCCATTGCCATCGGGCTCTCCACCGAACCCGCCGGCAACAAATACATGCAACCGACGGCGATGCTGGGAAAAATCCGTATCCCGGTCCTCGATATCTTTGGCACTGAGGACATACCCGGCGTTCTGGATTATGCCGCCGCTCGCCGGGCGGCGGCGAGAAACAACAAATTCTATCGCCAGGTGCGAACGAAAGACGCTGACCATTTCTTCACCGATCACTATGACATTTTGAAAATCCGGATCATCGACTGGCTGAAGCGGACTCAATCCAGGTAACCCCCTTGCGTCATCCGGCCACGTCCACCGTGGCTGTCGAAACCCCCGCAGACCATGTTAATATGCGCGACTATTCAGTCCCGCTACTTACGGCTGCATGTGAACAATCTATCTGGATCGGAAAGGTAACAGCGATATGTCAGCGGAGCCCAAATCCATCGTCTCCAACCTAGGCCTGCAAAAATTTATCAAGGACATCCAGCATAACAGACGCCGGTTTCGCCAATTTATCGGCATCATGTTTCTGATCCTGCTCACCATTGTCGGCCAACCCATTGCAGCGTGGTTTGTCCCGGGTGTTGTCATCGCCGGCCTGGGCATCGCGGTTCGCCTGTGGGCCTCGGGGCATGTCAAAAAGGACAAGGTCCTGGCGACCACCGGCCCCTACGCCTACGTGCGCCATCCCCTCTACGTCGGCAATCACCTCCTTGCCTTGGGTTTCTGCCTGGCTTCCGGATTGTGGTGGAGCCTTCCCGTATGGATCCTGATCGGCCTCTTTTTCTATCCGCAGACGATCCGCTATGAAGACAAGCTGCTCGCGCGCTTGTTTCCCGGCGAGTGGGAACCCTGGAGCCAACGCACCCGGGCGCTGATACCGCGACTTACCCCCTACAAACCGGGAGGGCGGGGAGAATGGTCATTCACGCAAAGCCTGCGTCAAAACGGCGAGCCCATCATCGCCTCGTTGCTGGTGCTGTTTCTTTATCTGCTGTATTTGAGATTGCCCTGAGGACGGGTCTGCATGCGATGGGAGTTGGACAACGTCACGGAGAATGAGCTGGTTCAGTGGATTCAGGCCAACGTCCGGGAAAAGGCGAATATCCACGCGCGCGGCTATCAGGGGAACGTCTATCTTTATCGGGATAAAGGCCGTTGTCTGATCATAAAGGTCGCCTCCGGTTCCGGCGTCCTGAAATGGTTGCGCAAATGGATGCTGCGCAATGAACACAGGGTATACAAAAAATTAGCGGGCTTCGACGGCGCCCCCCGTTGCTACGGCCTGATCCGCGGCCGCTACCTGGTGCTGGAATACATCGAAGGAACCTCCATCCGTCACGCGGAAATCAGCGACCGCCAAGCCTTCTTCGACAAGCTGCTGGATTTCATCAAAGAACTGCACCGCCGGGGGGTCGCCCATACCGACCTCAAACGGCAAGACAATCTCATGGTTGTCGACAAACGCACGCCCTACCTGATCGACTTCGGCGCCGCGATTATTCGCAAACCCGGATTCGCCCCGTTGAATCATTATTTATATGAAACCGCCCGGAAATTTGATTTCAACGCCTGGGTCAAACTGAAATATCAGGGCAAATTCGAAAACATTTCCGAAACCGACCGCGTTTACTACAATAGAACCCGGATTGAGAAAGTCACACGCTGGATAAAACGAATTTACACCAGGATCAAACGCTGGTTTATCAAATAAAACTCAAAAAACAAACAAGGAACACCATGCCGATCGCCATCGCCTTGCACATTCTTTCAGCCGTCATCTGGGTCGGCGGCATGTTTTTCGCCTACGTGGCGCTGCGGCCGGCGGCGGCCGGCCTGCTCCAACCGCCGGAGCGCCTGGCCCTGTGGTCGCGCACCTTCGCCCGGTTCTTTCCCTGGGTATGGGCCGCTGTCGCTACACTACTTGTAACCGGCTACGGGATGATTCTGTGGGTTTTTAACGGTTTCGCCAACGTCGGATGGCACGTCCATATCATGCAGGTCACGGGCATTACCATGATTCTGATTTACCTGCATGTGTTTTTTGCGCCCTACCGGCGGATGAATCGGGCCCTCGCCGTCGGCGATTTTCCCGCAGCGGGCAAACAACTTGCGCAGATACGCCGGTTTATCGGAATCAACCTGATCCTGGGGCTGATCACGATCGCGATCGCCTCCGCGGGCGCCTATTGGATGTGATCGGAAACCCGAGCAAAACCCCGCAAGGTATTAAGCGCGGGTTATTTTTTATGCGAAGATGTTGTAGGCTTAAGCGATTTTAAATATTGCGCAATCTGTTCCGCCTCCTTTGGAGAAATCCACTCCGGGGCCTTCTGACGCATGCGCTTGACGATGTGCATCCATGCCGATCCCGCGCTCTCTTTCTTTTCCAGTGCGAGATAAACCCGCTCCAGGTTGTGACAGGCGCTACAACGCTCACGGAAAATCTTACCGGCGTCGCCGTTCACCTTTTTTTTCACCGGCTTCTTGCCTCCCGGCGCGCCTTGATCCAAGTACGCGAGAATCCGCTCTGCGTCTTTTGGAGAAATCCAGTCCGGGGCGCGTTCCTGCATGCGCAAGACAATATGGCGTCGGGATTCCGGCGTCAGGGGCTCCAGGAACACCCGCTGTTCGGAGTGGCAAAGGCTGCATTTTTGCATGAACAGCTTCCGTTCCTCGGCCGCGGACAGCATCCCTTCGGCTTTCTGGCTGTGCGACCGAAGAAAGTTCAGGACCTCGTTCTTTTCTTTCTTGTTCAGGCCCGCCATGGGCGCCATCAGATCCAACCGCTTGTCCCAACCCTCCGGCGGGGGCTTGTTGGGATCCGGCAGGTCGTGACACCCACCGCAGCGCTTCTCGAAGATTTTCTCGCCCTCCGGCTGGGCCGCCCAACCGCTAAGTGGTGTCGTAAGCAGAAGGATAAAGCCGCCTAGCAGCGGCCACAGGAATGTCAAACATGCACTGCGCTTTTCTGATTTGCCGGTTCTTGCTCGCATGATTTCTCTCCCCAACTGTATCTATAGTATGGTTGACCGTTGTTTACAAGAACAGGTGGGGTAATACCCCACCTGTCCGGCACTGCTGCCTCTCCTTGGTCAAAAAGCGGCGATTAACTGAAGTGTCAGCCGCTTGTCTTCCTTCTGCCCCGCGGGAACATCGAGTTGGTCCCAATACTCCACATAGGCCTTGATGTTCTGTGTGAAGTAACGCGTCAAATTCAAGGTAAGCGCCTTGTATTCGTCGGCGCCGGCGGACTTCTCGTAATTGTCCAGGCGAACCAGGGGCGCCCATGTCGGCCGCTTGGCGTCCTTAAACACGTACATACCCTGTATCGACCAGGCGTCGTTTTTATCCTTTGACGTCGGCGCCGGCAATGTCGAATTATCATCCTCGGCCTTGAGGAAAGCAGCCTGGATGCGGGCGCTACCGATGTCCACCTGGGCATCCACGCCGCGGCGGCTGAAATTCCGCTTCGGGGTCGTCGTCACAGGGGTTCCTGATTTGAATTCCTCGGTCTCGCCGCTTACCGCAAAGGCTCCGACCATAACGTCGGAGGTAACATCAAAGGCGACGCGTCCTGAGGCGGTACTGGCATTCACACCCTCGGCATCGTTGGATTCCCCACTGAGTCCCACGCTATAGAACAGTTTATTCATGGGACGACCGGAGACAATCACGTTTTGGCGCGGACTGCGCAGTTTTCCATTCTTATCAGCGCCGCCGAACGTCTGGTCAATGATTCCAACCGAGCCGCGGGTTAATCGAAAATGATTGCCCAAGAAACCATAAGGATCGGCCCAGAACATGGGTCCGTAAACGAACTGAATATTAACCGCCTTGTTATAATGGTACGCGAACGTCGCCATTCCAAGCTTGGGATCGAAATTGTTCTCGTCTTCCGCCTCGATCTCAACGTAGCCCGACCATTGCTTTCCCAGCACACCCGCCATGAGGAGTTCTATCTCATGGATTGCGCGTACTTTCTTGCTGCCGCTGTCCTTCTTGTCATAGGGACGGGCGGTCACACCGGCGGAGATTGGAAAGCTCTTGTCCAAATAGAGAAAGTCCGAGATCTGCTGGGCCTTCTTCGGATCCGAGGGGAACCGATAGCCCGCTTCCTTGAACATCCGGCCGGCCCGGTTCAACTGCGGCCATGCCGTATGACAACTGGTGCACGCCTTCTCGTACTTACGGGCGAAGGCGGGAACGGCCTGCGCGGAACCCGCCCAGACGATGCTGCTCACCAGAAGTACCCCGAGCATGAATATCTTTGACGTTTTCATCGCGCTTCTCCTTTCTC
>WGFP01000088.1 GCA_015492195.1 Acidiferrobacterales bacterium | reverse complement strand
TCGCGGCGTATTCCATCGCGCGGCGCATCCCCAGCGTGTCCGTCACTGGCTCCAGGGCATTGGTGAAGCCGACGCAGCCGGCGTCATCGAGCGCCTCCATGTCGGCCAGTAATTTTCCTTCCAATCCCTGGGTCAGCGCACCCAGGGGGTGGATGAAGGCCAGGCCGAAACGCCAGGCGCGGCTCTGGATCATCTGCGCCATGGCGGGGGTGTCGATCACGGGGTTGGTGTCGGGGGGGCAGCACAACGTGGTGATGCCGGCGGCCACCGCGGCCTGGGTTTCACTCTCGATCGTGGCCTTGTATTCCAGCCCCGGTTCCCGCAGGCGCGCGCGCAGATCGACCAGCCCGGGGCACACGATCTTTCCCGAGGCGTCCAATGTCCGGCTTGGCTTGAATCCCGGCGGCGCGCGGCCGACGCCGGCAACAAAGCCCCTGTTGTCAATGTAGAGATCTTTCTTGGCGTCGATGTTATTGGCCGGGTCGATCAGCCGGCCTCCCTTGATCAACAGACTCATGCGCGGCGTTTCCTTGCTGCGGATTCCTTTCGTCCCCCCATGATCAGCGCCATGATGGCCATGCGTACGGCGATGCCGTTGGTGATCTGCGCCAGGATCACCGACTGCGGGCCGTCGGCGACTGTGGAGTCGATTTCAAGGCCGCGGTTCATCGGCCCCGGGTGCATCACGATGGCGTCTTTTTTTGCGGCCTTCAGCTTGTCGGGGGTTAATCCATAGAGGTTGAAATATTCCTGCTCGCTTGGAATAAGCGCGCCGCGCATCCGTTCGCGTTGCAGTCTCAGCATCATGACGACGTCGGCGCCTTCGAGCCCCCCGTGCATGTCGTTGTAAGGATGCACGCCCAGTTTTTCGATCGCCGTCGGCATCAGGGTCTGCGGGGCGATCACCCGCACTTCGGGCACCCCGAGTATCGAGAGCGCGTGGATCAACGAGCGCGCCACGCGCGAGTTCAGGATATCGCCGACAATGGCGACCCGGAGGTTCTCAAACGACTTCTTGTAGCGGCGGATAGTGAATACATCCAGCATGGCCTGGGTGGGATGGGCGTGCGCCCCGTCCCCGGCGTTGATGATATGCACATGCGGGGGGACGTGTCCGGCGATGAGATGGGCCGCGCCGCTCAGGCTGTGACGCACCACAAAGAGGTCGGTGTGCATGGCCGTCAGGCTTTGCACGGTATCGAGCAGGGTCTCGCCCTTGGTGGTGCTTGATATGCCGGGCGTGATGTTGATGACATCCGCCGACAGGCGTTTGGCGGCGATTTCGAAGGTGGTTCGGGTACGGGTGCTGGACTCGAAGAAAAGATTAACCACGGTCTTGCCGCGCAGCAGCGGGACCTTTTTGATCGCGCGCTGGCCCACGGTCATGAAGGATTCGGCGGTGTCGAGGATTTCCAGAATGGTTTGACGGGAGAGACCTTCGATGGTCAGGAAATGGCGCAGACGTCCTTGGGCGTCGAATTGCAGGTCACCCGTCACTCATCAACCTCCTGAATCTTGAGCTCCAGTTTATCAGGTCCGGCCAGTTTTACGTGTTGGTTTTTCTTGAGTTTCATATGCGTGCCGACCACCTGGGCCTCAATGGGCAGTTCGCGCCCGTCGCGCACGATCAGGGCCGCCAGGGTGACCGAGGCCGGGCGCCCGTAATCAAAGATCTCATTCAAGGCGGCGCGTATGGTGCGGCCGGTGTGCAGCACGTCGTCGACTAGAATCACATGACGGTTGTCGATGTTGACCGGAAGGTGGGAGGCCTCAACCTGGGGATTCATGCCGATGCGCGTGAAATCGTCGCGGTAAAACGAGATATCAAGCGTCCCCAGGGGTTCCTTGAGGCCCAGTCGCTGATGCAGGCGCGTGGCCACCCAGACGCCGCCCGTGTGGATGCCGACCATGCACGGCTTGCGTTTGAGCAGCCCTTGCAGCTCCTCCGCCATGCGTGTGAGCATGGCCTCGATGTCAACGGTCGCGCTCAAGGGAGACTTTTTTGCGTTCATGGAGGAAGGCTTGCAGAATGGTCTGCGCGGCCAGCTTGTCGAGTTTCTGTTTATGACGTTTGGAAGGAATGCCGGCCTCAAAGAGCGTGTCTTTAGCCACACGTGATGAAAGACGCTCGTCGACCATATGTACCGGTAGATTGTAGCGGTCCTTAAGGCGATTACCAAATCTGCGCGCCCCCCGGGTGATGCGGTTTTCGGTCCCGTCCATGTTAAGGGGCAATCCCACCACCAGGGCGTCCGGATTCCATTCATTTATTAAGCGGGATATTTGTCCCCAGTCGGGGGTTCCCTTGCGGGCGTCCAGGGTGGTGAGGGGTTGCGCCAGTTGCGAATGGGTGCCGCCCACGGCCACCCCGATGTGTTTTTCCCCGTAGTCAAACCCGAGGAAAGTGAGGGCCTTCAAGCGTGCCCGGCCTCGGAGGACAGGGTGTTGAGGTCGACGCCCATCAATTCCGCCGCGGCGTTCCAGCGGTGTTCCGGCTGGACGTTGAACAGGATGTCGTGATCGGCGGGCCCGCTCAGCCAGGAATTCTCCGAGATTTCCCGTTCCAGCTGTCCCGCGCCCCAGCCGGCGTAACCGAGCGCCACCAGGCATTTTTTCGGTCCCCGGTCTTCGGCAATCGCCAGCAGAATATCACGCGAGGTCGACACCCCCAGGGTATCCGTTATCGGAAGCGTGGATTCCCACTCGCCCAGGGGTTCGTGCAGCACAAAGCCCCGGTTGTTCTGAACCGGCCCGCCCAGATGGACCGGCATGTCGGCCGTCGCGGTATCCTTGGCCTCAATGTCCAGCTGCTTCAGGATATCGCGCAGGTGCAGGTCGGTGGGGCGGTTGATCACGATCCCCATCGTTCCTTCGCTGGAGTGCTCGCAGATGAGGGTGACGGTCCGGGAAAAATTTGGATCATTAAGGCCCGGCATCGCGATCAGGAAATGATTGGTCAGTGAAACGGTCCCTTTCGTATCCATATTTAGATAGTATCATGC
>WGFP01000087.1 GCA_015492195.1 Acidiferrobacterales bacterium | reverse complement strand
TTGGTGTCCAGGATCAGGCGGCGGCTTTTAAGGGGATCTTCCGTCGGCACGAGGCCGGCGCGGGCGAGCAGAGGCAGCCCCTCCTCCAGGATCCGCCCTTTGGACAAGGCGATGTTTAATACGGTGGACATAATTCAAGCCGTTTGTTTTCCCGGCCGCGGTTCCGGTACCTCTGTTTCGGCGCCGGCGGCATCCGACAAATTTATTCCCTGCACGCGTTGAATGCGTGCGCCCAGCTGCGCCAGCTTTTCCTCGATACATTCGTAGCCGCGATCGATGTGATAGATGCGATCGACAACGGTCTCGGACTCCGCCACCAGTCCGGCAAGCGCCAGACTTGCCGATGCCCGGAGGTCGGTCGCCATCACCGGCGCGCCGTACAGCCGCTTCACCCCGCGCACAAACGCCGTGTTGCCTTTCATTTCAATATCTGCACCCATGCGTTGCAACTCCTGCACGTGCATGAAGCGGTTTTCAAAGACCGTCTCGGTCACCGAGCCGCTGCCCGTGGCGATACTGTTAAGCGCCATGAATTGTGCCTGCATGTCCGTCGGAAACGCCGGGTACGGCGCGGTGCGCACGCTCACGGCATTGGGACGCCTGCCCTGCATATCGAGCTGGATCCAGTCCGGTCCGGTATCAATCCTGGCGCCGGCCTCTCTCAGTTTGTCCATCACGGCGACCACCAGCTCCGGTTGCGCCTTGCGCAGGCGCACGCTGCCGCCCGTCATCGCGCCGGCGACCAGGTAGGTACCGGTCTCGATGCGGTCGGGGATGACTTCATGATACCCGCCGTTGAGACGCTCCACGCCCTCAATCGTAATCTCATCGCTGCCGGCGCCGTGGATTTTCGCGCCCATGGTCGTGAGGCACCTGGCCAGATCCACCACCTCGGGTTCGCGCGCGGCGTTTTCAATGACGGTGGTTCCTTTCGCCAGCGTGGCGGCCATCATGATATTTTCCGTGCCGGTGACGGACACCAGGTCCATAAATATACGCTTCCCCTTGAGCCTGGTGGCGCGCGCGCGGATGTATCCCCCGTCCAGTTTGACCTCCGCGCCCATCTCTTGCAGACCTTTAATATGTAAATTGACCGGTCGCGACCCGATGGCGCAGCCTCCCGGCATGGAAACCTCGGCCTCGCCGAAACGCGCCAGCAGCGGGCCGAGCACCAGTATGGAGGCGCGCATGGTCTTGACCAGTTCATACGGCGCGCGCAGGGAGGTCACTTCGGCCGCATCCGCCTCGATTACCATTCTTTCATCCACCACCAGACGCACGCCGATGCGCCCCAAGAGCTCCATGGTCGTGGTGATATCCTGCAGGTGCGGGACGTTCCCGATGCGCAGGGGCTCGCCCGTCAATAAAGACGCCACCAGCACCGGCAGCGCGGCATTCTTGGCCCCGGAGATCCGGATCTCGCCCTGTAAGGGGACACCGCCTTTAACGATCAATCTATCCATTATTCAGACGACAAACGCCGTTTTGTTTCGTCCACGGCGGGAAGGGTTAAAAAGGCTAAGGTAGCAGGTGGAACACAACGTGTAAAATAAACGCCCTCCCTGCGGCCGGGCCTTCGGCCGCTCGGTTGGGCGAGGGGCTTGATATGAAAGTTACAGCACTAAAAAACAAGGCTGCCACTGCGGCAGCCGTGCTCGATCATTGCAGGTGCTACAGAACCCGATTACTTGGTCTTGGCGACCATCCGCTGCAGTTCGCCCTTCTGGAAGAGCTCGGTCAGGATATCGCATCCGCCGACAAACTCGCCGTTGATGTAGAGTTGGGGGATGGTCGGCCAATTGGAATACTCCTTGATTCCCTGGCGGATGTCGGGGTCCGCGAGTACATCAACGGTGCTGAATTCCGCGCCGCTGGCCTTTAGCAGCTCCACCGATTTCGCCGAGAAGCCGCATTGCGGAAACTGCGGCGTGCCCTTCATGTAAAGCACGATCTTGTCCGACGCGATCTGCTGTTTGATTTTGTCCTGAACGTTCATATCTACCACCTCATGCTGCTCCATTTTCAAGTGTTCGCTGCTTGTGCCCGGTACTCTTCCGGTGTCAGCGTCCGCAGGGAAAGCGCGTGGATCTCGGCCTGCATCTTGTCACCCAGCGCCCGATAAACCATTTGATGTTGTTGTACCATGTTTTTGCCGACAAAACCTTCGAAGACGACCACGGCCTCGAAATGGCGTCCGTCGCCGCCGGCCGTGACGTGCGCACCGGGCAATCCCCGTTCAATCATTTGTTTGATGTCTTCCGGTTGTATCATGGTGAATATTTAAGGAAATTCTGATTAATTATGATTACTCGACGCAAAGGCGCAAAGAAAAGCTGGAGGAAATAAACACAAAAATTCTTTGCGTCTTGGCGGCTCTGCGTCAAAAACTAATAAATCTAAGATCCTTTAATTATCTGATCGTTTGCGCGCATTTCAAGGGGCCAAACCTTAAAAGAACCTTTATCCCGCTAATCACGCAGCTTATAACCCGCCTTCAGCATGAGCAGCGTAACGCCGGTCAGAATCAACAATGATATCCCTACAACCGATAGGCTAAATAACGGACTTACGTCGGAGACGCCGAAAAACCCGTAACGAAAACCGTCGATCATGTAAAAAAAGGGGTTAAAGCGAGACAACACCTGCCAAAAATCGGGCAGGGAGTGAATGGAATAAAACACCCCGCTCAGAAAAGACAGCGGCAGGATGATAAAGTTCTGAAAACCCGCAAGCTGATCAAATTTTTCCGCCCAGACACCGGCGATCATGCCCAGGGTCCCCAGCACCGCGCTCGCCAGGAATCCGAACAAAAGCAACAAGCCGATACTGTGAAAGGGTATGGGCACGAAAAAGACGGCGACGGCAAAGACACCGAGGCCCACGATCAAACCGCGCACCACCGATGCCAGCACGAATGCAAGAAAAAATTCCAGATGCGACAAAGGCGCAAGCAGTATAAAGACGAGATTGCCGGTCACCTTGGACTGGATAAGGCTGGAGGAACTGTTGGCAAAGGCGTTCTGGATAACGGACATCATCATGAGTCCCGGGACGAGAAAAGCGGTGTAGCTGACCCCGTCGAATACCTCCATTCGGCCCTCCAGCACCTGGGCGAACACCAGCAGGTACAAGAGCGCGGTGATCACCGGCGCGATCAGCGTCTGCAGCAGCACCTTGCCGAATCGCAGCACTTCCTTGTAGAACAGCGTGTAAAGGCCCAACGTATTCATGCCTGAGACCGGTGTGTCAGTTCCACGAACACGTCTTCCAGATCCGCTTCTTCTACCCCAAAATTCGTAATCACGGCCCCATGGGTGCGCAGCGCGTCCAACACCTGAATGATGGAATCGCTGTCCTTTTGCAATTGCAGTTCAATGCGGTTTCCCTCCCGCCTTCGTACCTTCTGTGAGAGGGCGTCCGGCAGCGCGCCTATCGGATTTTCCGTGGTAATGCACAACCGCATGGTCTTACCGATCCCTCTCGCCAACAGGGCCCGCTTGCTGTCCAGCGCCACCAGCTCGCCGTGATTGAGAATGGCGATGCGTTCGCACAGCGCCTCGGCCTCTTCAAGATAATGCGTGGTAAGGACAATGGTGTGGCCTTGATCGTGCAACCGGCGAATAAAGGCCCACAGCGACTTGCGCAGCTCGACGTCCACGCCGGCGGTCGGTTCGTCCAGCACCACGACCTCGGGTTTATGCACCAGGGCCTGCGCGATCATCACCCGCCGTTTCATGCCGCCCGAGAGCGAACGCATGTTGGCGTCGGCCTTGTCGATGAGCATCAATACATGCAGCAATTCCTCGATCCACGCGTCACTGGCGCGGCCTAGGCCGAAATAACCGGACTGGATTCTCAATACCTCGCGCACACTGAAAAAGGGATCGAACACGACCTCCTGCGGCACCACGCCGATTTTACGGCGGGTAAACCGGTAATCCGTGACCACGTTGCGTCCCAGCACGGTCACGGTCCCGGAATCGAAACGCGTAAGGCCTCCGATGATATTAATAAGGGTGGACTTGCCGGCGCCGTTCGGGCCGAGAAGCCCGAAGAACTCGCCACGCTGAACGGACAGGCTGACGTCCTTAAGGGCCTGAACGGATCCATAGCGTTTGTTCAGGTCTGCGATCGCAATCGCATCGGACATGTGCTGACTGTCTTTACTTGGTTGCAAAAGTCTGCTGCAACCCGCTTACACGAATCAGATGGTTCAACTGTTCCGGTATGTTGACAAAACGGATGCACCGCTTGGCCTCCCGCGCCCGGCGCAGCCACTCCACCATGAGCGCGAGGCCCGCGCTGTCCGCCTTGCTGACATTTTTCATGTCTATGGTAATCGTATCGGAGTCACTATTGAGCCAGGTGGAAGTATAGCCAAGGAATTCGGGCACGGTTTCAAACGTCAACAGGCCGTTGATTGCAAAAGTGCCGTCGCGCCTTGTGACAAAACCGCCCGCGTGCGCTGGCGCGCCGGCATTATTCACTTGGCGCGCGCCTCGTTTTTGGCGCTTTTGTCGGAGCCGCCGGCTTTGGTTTTATTCGCCGCCGCCATGCTCGCAATCAAGGCGTCGATCCCCTCATTTTTTATCCGGCTCGCATAGGTGCTGCGATAGTTGGTCACCAAGCTTACGCCGTCCACGGTGACATCGTACACTTTCCATGAAGAGTTCTTGTGATAAAAACTGTAGTGAATGGGAATATTCGGCCCCCCGCCGGCCGGTTTAACCTCCATTTTGACCACCGCTGTCTTATCACCCGGCTTCCCCTTAAAGGGAAGATAGATGATCTTTTCGTTGGTGTATTTTAGGAGCACGGTGGCGTAGGTGCGTACCAACAGATCACGAAACTCACGTGAGAAACGTTTGCGTTGATCTTCGTTTGCGCGCCGCCAGTAGCGCCCCAATACCGCCCTCGACATGACATCGAAATCGAAATGGGGCAGAACCTCCTTATAAACCATGGCGTAGAGTTTTTTATGGTCCTTCTCATAGGCCTCGCGGTTGGCCTTAAGCAGCGCGATGATCTTGGTCGTATTATCCCGCACCAACTGGTCGGGCATGATCGCCCCGAGGGACAAGCCGGGCATCAGTACGAACATGGCTATACTTATCGCAAGCATCTTCTTCATATCAGGCTCCTTAAAAATATCCCGGCAAACCGTGCCGTGCACGGGGCTTCACTTGCCTTTGTCCGACTCGGCCGCTTTGCTGAACAAGAACTGTCCGATCAGCTTCTCCAATACCAGCGCCGACTGGGTCAGGCGAATGGTATCACCTTCTTTTAGATACTCTTCACTGCCCCCGGGTTCCAGGGCCACGTACTGTTCGCCGAGCAGGCCCGAGGTCAGGATGGAGGCGCTGGTGTCGGTGGGCAAATTCCGATAATCACCGCTTATATTAAGCGTTACGACGGCGTAGTAATCCTCGTCCACGGTGATGTCGGAGATCCGGCCGATACGCACGCCGGCGAGCGTGATCGGGGCCCTGATCTTGAGCTGACCGATGTTGTCGAAACGCGCATGGATTTTGTAACCGTCGACCACGTCGGCACTGCCCAGATTCCCCACCCGGAATGCCAACATGGCCAACGCCAGAATGCCGACGGCCACGAACAAACCGACCCATAATTCCAACGTTTTATTGTTCGTCATCTCAAACTTCTCCAAACATCAACGAAGTCAAAATGAAGTCCAGTCCCAGTATTGCCAACGACGAGTGCACCACGGTACGCGTCGTCGCGCGGCTGACGCCTTCGGAGGTAGGCAGCGCATCATAGCCCTCAAACACGGCGATCCAGGTTACCACAAACCCAAATGCCACGCTTTTGATGATACCGTTTAAGACGTCATCGTAGAAATCCATGCCGCTTTGCATCTGGGACCAGAACACGCCCGCGTCCACGCCGATCATACCAACCCCCACCAGATGCCCGCCCAGGATACCGATGGCCGTAAACAAGGCGGCGAGCAGCGGCATGGCGATTACACCGGCGATAAAACGCGGGGCAATAACCCGTGCCATGGGATTTACCGCCATCATCTCCATCCCGGCCAGTTGCTCGGTGGCCTTCATCAGACCGATCTCGGCGGTCAGAGCCGATCCGGCACGGCCGGCGAACAGGAGCGCAGCGACCACGGGACCCAGCTCTCGCGTCAGGGCCTTGGCCACCACCAGGCCAAGGGACGACTCGGCCCCGAAATCCACGAGGGTATTGTAACCCTGCAAACCCAGCACCAGGCCGACGAACAGGCCGGACACCAGAATAATCAAAAGCGTCAACACGCCCACCGCGAAAACCTGCTGAATCACCAAACCGAAACGGCCGACAAGATGCCGCGCTCCATCC
>WGFP01000086.1 GCA_015492195.1 Acidiferrobacterales bacterium | reverse complement strand
TATAAGAGACAGATTTAAGGAAGGTCTGATTAAATGAGCTTTTGACGCAAAGACGCCAAGGCGCAAAGATTTTTATTTTTGTTATCAAAAGCCTTTCTCCGCGTCTTTGCGCCTTGGCGTCTTTGCGTTGAGTAGTCATAATCAGAACTTCCCTAATATTAAACGCCCTCCGCTTCCTTGGCCACCCGGAACTATTTTTTCTTTGATTTTCCGTAACCCGACGTAATCGGATAACGCCGGTCGCGTCCGAAAGCGCGCGGGGTGATGCGCACGCCGGGCGGCGCCTGGCGACGCTTGTATTCGTTGCGATCCACCATCGCGACCACCTTGTTCACAATTTCCGGATCAAGGCCCGACTTAACCATGTCCTCCGGACTTTCATCGCGTTCCACGTAACGTTCCAGAATTGCATCCAGTGCCGGGTAAGGCGGCAGAGCATCGGTATCCTTCTGGTCCGGCGCCAGCTCGGCGGAAGGCGCGCGTTCGAAGACCCGCCTGGGGATCACAGGCGCGGTGCGATTGCGGTATTCCGCCAGGCGATAAACCAACGTCTTCGGCACGTCCTTGATGGCGGCAAAACCGCCCGCCATATCACCGTAGAGCGTGGCGTAACCCACCGCCATCTCGCTCTTGTTACCGGTGGTCAACACCATCTTTCCGGTTTTGTTGGACAGCGCCATGAGCAATACGCCCCGGATACGCGCCTGAATATTTTCTTCCGTGGTGTCCGGCTTGGTCCCCTTGAATGCATCCTTAAGCGCGGTCAAGAAAGCCTCAAACACCGGATCAATGGGGATGATGCGATATTTCACATTGAGCGCCTCGGCCTGCTTGCTCGCGTCCTCAAGACTCATGGGCGCGGTGTAGCGCGAAGGCATCAGCAACACCTCGACCCGTTCCGGACCAATGGCGTCCACGGCGATACAGAGCGTCAGCGCCGAGTCGATGCCGCCGGAAAGCCCCAGCACCACCCCGCGAAAGCCGTTTTTCTCGACGTAGTCACGCACGCCCAGCACCAGGGCGGAATAGACGCTCGCTTCCTCGGAAAGCACGGACGCCATTGTTCCCGCGATGGGCGCCGGCTCGGGCGTATCCGTGAATTCAACCGGGAATAATCCTTCCTCAAAAGCGGGTGCGCGCTGGACGATGTCGCCCTGTGCGTCCACGGTAAACGATTCCCCGTCGAACACCAGTTCGTCCTGCCCGCCCACGAGATTGAGATACACGATGGGCACATGGTTCTCACGTGCGCGCTGCGCAACAATGTCGAACCGCTGCCGGAGTTTGTTCATGTGATACGGTGAGGCATTGAGGTTAATGACCGCCTTCGCCCCCGCCTGCACGGACTTTTCCACCGGCCCCTCTTTCCAGACGTCTTCACAGATCGTGATGCCCACCGGCATACCCCGGAGTGGAATTACGCAGGGTTCGCTGCCGGCGGCGAAATAGCGTTGCTCATCAAACACGCCGTAGTTCGGCAGGCAGTGCTTGAAATAGGTCTTGACGATTTTACCGTCGCGTATGACGGAGGCGGCGTTATAGAGCTTGCCCTGCCGCCGCATGGGATAGCCGACGATGACATCGATGCCGATTGTATTTTTTGTTAATTCGGTCAGCCCGGATTCAACCCGTTCGGACAAATCGGGACGCAGCAACAAATCCTCCGGCGGATAACTGGTGAGCGCCAGTTCGGGGAAAACAATCGCGTGGGCCTTGAGCTCGTCGCGCGCCTTAACGGTCGAGGCGATCAGTTTCTCCACGTTGCCGGCCACGTCCCCGACCAGCAGGTTAAGCTGGCCCAGCGCGATGCGGAGGCGTTGCGCCATGGCCCTTAACCCAGCACTTCCCGCATGCGTTTGCCGATATCGGAGGGGGAACGGACGGTGTGCACACCGGCCCCTTCGAGCACGGCGTATTTCCCTTCGGCCGTGCCCATCCCCCCGGCGATGACGGCGCCCGCGTGGCCCATGCGCTTGCCCTTGGGCGCGGTGACGCCGGCGACATACGCCACCACGGGTTTGGAGACATGCTCCTTAATATAAGCGGCGGCGTCCTCTTCATCCTGTCCGCCGATCTCACCCACGATCACGATGCCGCGGGTTTGCGGGTCGGCCTCGAACATGGCCAAACAATCCACAAAACCCAGCCCGTGCACCGGATCGCCGCCGATCCCGACGCACGTGCTCTGGCCGAGTTTTTCCCGGGTCGTCTGATAAACGGCTTCATAGGTCAAGGTCCCGGAGCGGGAGACAATCCCCACGGAACCCGGGGTATGAATACCGCCGGGCATGATGCCGATCTTGCACTCGCCGGGGGTGATCACGCCGGGGCAATTGGGCCCGATGAGACAGGCGTCATGGCGGGCGAGCGTCGCGCTCACCTTCAGCATATCGCGAACCGGAATGCCTTCGGTGATGCACACGATCACCTTGATGCCGGCGGCGGCCGCTTCAAGGATTGAATCCGCGGCAAACGCGGCCGGCACGTAGATCATGGTGGCATCCGCGCCGGTCGCCGCCACCGCCTCCCTGACGGTGTTGAATACCGGCAGGCCGAGATGCGTCCGCCCGCCCTTGCCCGGCGTCACGCCGCCGACCAGATTGGTTCCATAAGCGATGGCTTGTTCCGAATGGAACGTCCCCTGTTTGCCGGTAAACCCCTGGCAAATGACCCTGGTGTTCTTATTGACCAATATGCTCATAGGTATCTAAATAATCTATCTCACCGCAAAGACGCAGAGGCGCAAAGAAAACATGTGATAATAAAATCAGAAAATATTCCTTTGCGTCTTCGCGCCTTCGCGTTGAGTATTTTTCATTTACCGGCCGCGGTCACGGCCTTCCGGGCGGCGTCTGTCAGACCGTCGGCGGTGATGATGCTCAAACCACTCTGCTTGAGCAGTGCGCGCCCCTTCTCCACGTTCGTCCCCTCCAGACGCACCACGACGGGGGTGCGGATACCCGCCTCCTGCACCGCGCGGATGATGCCCTCGGCGATGAGGTCGCAGCGTACGATGCCGCCGAAGATGTTAACCAGGATCGCCTTCACCTTATTATCCGACTGGATGAGCTTGAAGGCCTCGGCCACCTTATCCGCCGTCGTCCCCCCGCCCACGTCCAAAAAATTCGCCGGCATGCCGCCGTGGAGCTTGATCAGGTCCATGGTCGCCATGGCCAAGCCCGCGCCGTTCACCATACACCCGATATTGCCGTCGAGTGCAATATAACTGAGCCCATACTTGCGCGCCCAGTGTTCTTTGGGGTCGTCCTGGCTGGCGTCGTAAAGCTCCTCCAGATGCCTTTGCCGGTAAAGCGCGTTGTCGTCCACCTGAATTTTTGCATCGAGCGCCACCAGTTCGCCGGCGGCGGTGACCACAAGAGGATTGATCTCAACCAGGTTCAGGTCGCGTGCCTTAAAAAGATGAAAAATGCCGAGCATGATGCGGGTCAGCGCGGTGATCTGCTTGTCCTTGAGTCCCAGGGCGAAGGCGATTTCGCGGCACTGATACGCCTGCAAGCCGGCCGTGGGCGAGGCCGCCGCCTTGAGGAGTTTTTCGGGATGATCCGCGGTGAGGTCCTCGATGTCCATGCCGCCGACGCCGGAGGCGAGGAATACCACCCGCGCCAGAGCGCGATCCACCAGGCAGGCGAGATACAGCTCGCGCGCTATCGTACAGGGCTGCTCGATGAGCAGGCGATCCACCGGCTGTCCCGCGGGACCCGTCTGATGCGTCACCAGGCGCGACCCAAGCAGGCTGTCTGCGGTTTCTTCCAGGGCCTTGCGGCCTTTAACCGTTTTCACCCCGCCGGCCTTGCCGCGCCCGCCGGCGTGGATCTGAGCTTTAATCACCCAGGCGTCCCCACCCAGTTCTTCGGCAACGGCCAGCGCCTCGCGCACCGAGAAGGCGGGCTTCCCCGCCGGCACCGGGATTCCGTATTCCGACAGCAACGCCTTGGCCTGGTGTTCGTGGAGATTCATTTCTTTATCCTGTTTTAGGGACCTTTTCCGTGCGTGGGTTGAAAAAACGCGAAATTATACACCTATTGCCGGCGTTACCCACATAAGAAGTAGAGGAACCCGTTTTTGCCGTAAACGGCCCGCGCATTAAAATGGAATGATGCATGTAAGCACAATTGGCTCGCTGACTGAACTCAACCCCGCCGGCAATCATTCCGCGGCAAAGGAATGGAATCGCCTCATTGAAGGAGACAATCCTTTCGTGCGTTATGAATTTCTGGCGGCGCTGGAGCGCACGGGGTGCGTCAATGGTAAGACCGGCTGGACGCCGCAATACCTGGTGGTGCACGCCGATGGGCCAGGGCAGGGAAAACTTCTGGGCGCCGTACCCTTGTATTTGAAATACCATTCTTACGGTGAATACGTCTTTGACTGGGCGTGGGCCAATGCCTATGCGCGCGCGGGATATGAATACTACCCCAAACTTGTGGCCGCGGCGCCGTTCACCCCGGCCACCGGTCCCCGTTTGTTGCTCGCATCCGGCCGGGACGAAGAAAAAATCGCGGACCTCTTGATCCAGGGCGCACTGGCGGCCGCGCAAAATACCCGTGTCTCGTCGTTGCACTGGCTTTTTACCAACGACGCGGACACGCGCCGGCTCGAAGCGCACGGGATGATGCGGCGCGTCGGTTGCCAGTTTCACTGGTTGAATCCCGGCTACCGCGATTTCGAGGATTTTCTGTCCAGCTTCACGGCGCACAAACGTAAAAAGATCAAACGCGAACGCCGTTACGTCGCCGAGGCGGGGATCGTGATGGAGGCGCTTCCCGGCGCTGCCGTCACGTCGGCGCAGTGGGATATCTTCTATGAATTTTACCACGCCACCATCCGGGCCCATGGCGCGATTCCTTACCTCACGCGTGATTTTTTTCACATACTGGGGAACACCATGCCGGATAAGCTCTTGCTGGTGTTCGCCCGTCATGACAAAAACTACGTCGCCGGGGCGATTTATTTCCGAAGCAACGACGCGCTCTACGGGCGCTACTGGGGAAGCCTCAAGGACTTTCACAGCCTGCACTTCGAGACCTGCTACTACACCGCGATCGAATACTGCATCGCGCACGGATTGAAACGCTTCGAGGCGGGCGCCCAGGGCGAACACAAGCTTGCACGCGGTTTTGTCCCAACCGTCACGTACTCGGCGCATTGGCTGCGCCACCCGCAATTCAGTCGCGCGGTGGCGGATTTTCTTGCGCGCGAACAAAACGGCATTGAATATTATATGGATGAACTCAACGAACATTCCCCTTTCAAAAAGCATGCTAACCTTGAAACAAGTGGCACCGGCACAGGACCCTGATCCATGTTCATGCTTAATCCGCACTCCGCCGACTTTCGTTTTCCACCGGTAGATTTCGCCTCACCCGAAGGCCTGTTGGCGATCGGCGGCGATCTCCGGGCCGAACGCCTGCTTGAGGCCTATCGCCACGGCATCTTTCCCTGGTACAACGAAGGTCAACCGATCCTGTGGTGGTCGCCGGACCCGCGGGCGGTGCTGTTCCCGAAAAAACTCAGGGTCTCGCGGAGCCTCAAGAAAACGCTGCGCGCCAACCCCTTCAAGGTCAGCCTCGACACCCGTTTCCGGGAGGTGATACAGGCATGCGCCCTCCCCCGCAAAAAACACGGGGCCGGCGGCACCTGGATCACCCAGGAAATGCTGGAGGCCTATTGCCGGCTGCACGAACAGGGGTACGCCCATTCCGTTGAATCATGGGCGGGGGACCGGCTCGTCGGCGGACTCTACGGCGTGGCCCTCGGCGGGGTTTTCTTCGGCGAGTCCATGTTCAGCCGGGCATCGAACGCGTCCAAGGTCGCGTTCGTTTATCTGGTGCGACAGCTTTCGGCCTGGGGTTACACCCTGATTGATTGCCAGGTGCCTTCCGCCCACCTCGAAAGCCTCGGCGCGGAGGAGATCCGGCGCCGGGACTTTCTGGCGTTGCTGGATAAGGCGTTGCTCCTCCCCGACCGAAAAGGACGTTGGCATTTTGATTCGAACCTGACGGTATTGAATTCTGAATAGAAAGAATTAACGAACCACTTTAACTTTCTGCATGACAAGCCGTCAAAAACCTCCCGACATTTTTTTATCCATGCCGCACCCGTGCAGTTACCTCCCCGGCAGGACGGCAACGACGCTGTTTATCGATCCGCGTTACCCGCTCGATGGCCGAACCTATGGGTATTTCACGCGCCGGGGATTTCGGCGCAGCGGTGATCTTATTTACCGTCCGCACTGTCGCAGTTGCTCGGAATGCGTGCCGGTGCGGATCCCGGTTGCCCGTTTCCGCCCCAACCGCAGCCAAAAACGCATATGGAAAAAGAACCGGGATGTCACCGTCACCGCCCGAAATCCCGGCTTCGTTGAAGAGCACTTCGATCTGTACTTGCGCTACCAGGAGAAGCGTCACACCGGCGGCGGCATGGATGATCCCGATCCGCAGAAATACCTGGATTTCCTCGTCAGCCGGCAGGTGGACACCACTTTCTACGAGATGCGCCTCGATAAACGATTGGTCGGGGTCGCGGTGGTGGATCACTTGCCCGACGGGTTGTCGGCGGTGTACACATTTTTTGATCCCGATGAGCAGGCCCGCGGATTGGGGACCTACGCGGTGCTGTGGGAGGCGGAGCACGCCAGGAAACTGGGGTTGTCCCGGCTGTATCTCGGTTACTGGATCAAGGAAAGCCCGAAAATGACCTATAAGACAAGCTATCGTCCCCTCGAAGGATACCGGAACGGACGGTGGGTGACGCTGGTATCCTGATCCGCTCCCGACATACGCTTGTTTGTCCAGTCCATGCCCGCTGTTTTTTCAATCCAATGCTTTACGCCCGCTGAGGAGTGCGGCATCATACGCCGCCAATAAATCCAGATTGGCGGCAACCCAAGGTTTGAAGACCTAATTTCTCGACACTGTAGAGCATGGCAAAAGAGGAACATATCGAAATGGAGGGGACCATCATCGAAACCCTCCCCAATACCCTCTTCCGGGTGAAGCTGGACAATGACCATATCGTCACGGCGCACATTTCCGGAAAAATGCGCAAGCACTATATCCGCATCCTGACCGGCGATCGGGTCACGGTACAACTGACACCCTACGATCTCACCAAGGGCCGGATTGTCTTCCGCGCCCGCTAACCGCCCACTTTTCAATAACGCCCCCTAAGAAAAAGGCCTGACCGTTTCCGGTCAGGCCCGGAATGGGCGCCACTACCAGGAGGTTACAACACGATAGCGCCGGACGTCGGTGTTAAAAAATAGTTAAGACCTGTAACGAAATCCTGTCGTCCATTCCGCCCAGGATCATATTGGGAG
>WGFP01000085.1 GCA_015492195.1 Acidiferrobacterales bacterium | reverse complement strand
GAGAGCCCCGCGGGTCGCGCAAGAAAGGCGAGGACTACAGGGCAAGGGGTCTGGGCGATTGCATCGATTGCACCATGTGCGTGCAGGTGTGCCCCACGGGCATAGACATCCGTGACGGCCTGCAATATCAGTGCATCGCCTGCGCCGCCTGCATCGATATTTGTAATCAGGTCATGGACAAGATGAATTATCCCAAGGGCCTGATTCGCTACACCACCCAGCACGCGGTGGAGGGCAGACCCACCCGGATCCTGCGGCCGCGGATGATTCTCTACACGCTTATCCTGCTGGCCATCAGCGCCGGTTTTGTCTACGGCGTCGGAACGCGCGTTCCGCTGGAGCTGGACGTGATCCGCGACCGGAATGCCTTGTATCGGGAAACCCTGGAAGGCATGGTGGAGAACGTGTATACACTGAAGATAATCAACATGGAAGAAAAGGACCACGAATACGTCCTCACCGTGGAAGGCATTAACGGCATCAAGATGTTAAGAAACCAGGAACGCATTTACGTGCCCGGCGGCGAAGTGCTGGAGCTGCCGGTGTGGCTACGGGTTGACCCACAGGATCTGCAAAAACGCAGCACCCCCATCGTCTTCGAGTTGAAGGCCAAGGACAATGAAAGACTGGTGGCGCGGGAAGAGGCGAGGTTCCTGGGGCCCCATCCCTGAGGGCGACAAGGCATGAACGGCGCAGAACCAAAAACGCATTGGTACCGGGAACCCTGGGTGTGGCTGATCATCGCCATCCCGGCGGTGGCGGTGGTCTTCGGTCTGTACATGTTGCAGTTCTCCATTCGCACCTTCGACGGCCTGGTGGTGGACGATTACTACCGCCGGGGCAAGGCGATCAACCACGTGCTGGTGCGGGACATGGCGGCGGCCCGGTACGGCCTGGCCAGCGAGTTTCGGTTCGACTACCGGAAAAACACCGTGGCCATGACCTTGTCGGCGAAGAGCCTGCGTGTGTGGCCGGCGCAAATAACGCTCAGCTTCCTGCACCCCACACGCTCGGGCGAAGACCGGCGCGTGGAACTGAACCGCACGCCCGCGGGTGATTACTTCGCGTTGTTGCCCAGGCTGCATCCGGGTCGCTGGCACGTACAGATCGAGAGTGACGACTGGCGCATGGTCGGCACCCTGCGCGTGCCCGAGGATGCCGCATTCACGCTGCGTTCGGCCTATACCGCAGACCCCGAAGGCGCCGGCTGATTGCCGCCGCTTCTGACTGGACGTGCCCGCCGAATTCACCTTTGTCTCCGCCTTTCTCGTGGGTTTCTTCGGCTCCGTGCATTGTGCGGGCATGTGCGGCGGAATTGTGGGGGCGCTCACGCTGGGCGCGGCCGGTGACGCCGCCGGATCGCAGCGGCGAATCATTTTCTTGCTCTTGTACAATCTGGGCCGATTGATGAGCTACGCCGTCGCCGGCGCCATCGCTGGCGCCGTGGGCGCGAGTTTGTTGCAGGCCTTGCCGTTGCCGCGGGCGCAACAGGTGGGCGCACTGCTGTCCGGGGGGGTTATGGTCGCCCTCGGGTTGTATCTGGCCGGCTGGTGGCAGGGGCTGGCGGGCCTGGAGCGCGTGGGCGCCCGTCTCTGGCATCGGATCGAGCCCCTGGGGCGGCGCTTTCTGCCCATCAAGACGCCGACCCATGCCTTGGCCGCGGGGGTGTTATGGGGCTGGTTGCCCTGCGGGATGGTCTACGCGGCGTTGGCCTGGACGCTGACGGCGCCGGGCGCCGCCGACGGCGCCTTGTTGATGGCTGCCTTCGGCGTCGGCACCCTGCCCATGTTGTTGACCCTGGGCCTGACCTGGGACCGGTTGAACCGCCTGGCCCGACAACCGATGATCCGCCGTCTGGCGGGCCTTGTCGTCATTGCGTTCGGAATATGGATGCTGGTGGCGCCGGCCGGGAGCGGCGACCATAAACACACGGCGGTGTCTGCTACGGATTCACCTACCGCCACTCGCAGTGGTCTTATGTAGCGAAGCGTCAGCACTACGCATCTTCATGCCGTGCAGTAATGACAGGCTCACCCTCTTCGCCCACCGCGATACTAAGATTGATCGGCTTGCAGCAAACCTGACAATCTTCGATGTATTCCTGAAAACCAACAGAACGATCAACGACCAAATCAACGCGCTCGCCACAATAAGGACACTCTATTTGAACCGTTTCCAATAAGCTCATAGCCTATGTTTTGTAGGTATAACGTTGCGATAACCGGCCCGACGTAAGGAGGTTCACGTCCCACACGAGCGCATTGTTAGCCCTGCCTCTCATTAATCGCGATCGCGACACGCAATATAGCTTCCTTCGAGCGTCGATTTCACGACACCTTCATGTATGTGAAGCAGTACCCAACTGGTATCGCGATGATGTCGCTCACCGCTCACACGTAGCTCAACATCGACAACTGAATACTTAAGTGATACATCAAGCCCCTCCGAAACTATCGGGTATAGACTATCTAATCCAGCAACAACGAACTCGTCACCTCCATGCCTATATATCTTTGCCCTGGGATACGCGCTGTGCAATCGATGGGCGATCTCCATCAGCACCCCGTCACTGGCCGCGTACCCGTTGTAATCTAGAAACTGCTGAAAATTGTCGATATCGATGCACAAGAAACTCGCCCGATACAATCCACCCTTCGCACGACCAGCATCCAAGATAGCAAGCGTTAAATCGAGAACCAAACCGTAATTTGAACGACACCCCGTGAGAGCATCAATCTCATTGTCAGGAACATCTTTCACACTCATATCAGGCATATGTTCTGTAGGGCTAACGCAACCAAGCTAACCCGCCGGGGTGGAGCGCAGCGGAACCCCGGTCGGATTGAGCGCCGTGTTATGCCGCAATACCTTCGACAATGAGATGACTTACGTCGGTGCGCTGGCTTGCGTGTTCGAACGTGATAGCGCAGACATTACCCTTGGCATCCACATCAAGAATGGTATTTTCATCCAGATCTTTTGACTCCGCTATGTCACTATCCCGGAACTCGATATATAGCGTGTCAGTGTCATTGAAATAGCTGACTTTCATGGTTTGTACCCTCTATCAAAAAACGCATTGTGTATAGTTTGCCCATCTGGTAGCAAGATTACCCGTAGGTACCGGCCTTCCATTTGTTCTATTCTAGCCCATCGTCTAATTCGACCATCAGCCTGAACGTGTTCTTTTTCAGGATATTGGACAACGTACTGAATCCATTCATCCTTGATTATCGCCCGATCCGGTCTAAGTCGAATAGCTTGGAAATATTTCGTTGTCTTCACTGCTGCTATCCCTTTTCGGCATAACGGGGCGCGAGTTGAGCCGCGCCCTTTGACGGAGGCGAAGCACGAAGTGCTTCGACGACGTCACAGGGGCAACGCCGCGCAGCGGCGCGGCTCGAACGAGTTGTTGGGCGGCGCAAACGAAGCGCAGCGTAGTTTGCGTTCGAACGAGCGCCTTGATAGCTGCCATTAGTCAAGAGCCTCTAGCATCCTAGGCACCATACTTTTCACTGAACCTGTATAAATCTCAACTTGAAAATTCTTGGCTATACACTCAAACACAGAATCATGAAATGAAAAAATAAAATGTTTTTTATTCTCCATGAAATTAGTTTTATCATGATAGCTGTGTACAGAATTCATTTTTTCAAGTTTTCGCAGCCAAGAAGAGCTTTGAATCTCAAAAGCCCCATAGGGCTGTAAACCTCGACTACTTAAAGGATGGCCTTCAAATGCTTCATCATTAGGTGGTCCAAACATATGCGCATAGCACCAATTAAATTTAACTATAGCAACAGGTTCACCCTCAGTCTCCGAA
The DNA here is from genome assembly GCA_015492195.1 of Acidiferrobacterales bacterium. Classification (GTDB taxonomy): domain Bacteria; phylum Pseudomonadota; class Gammaproteobacteria; order Acidiferrobacterales; family Sulfurifustaceae; genus S146-88. The sequence continues at coordinate 1,023 of WGFP01000085.1, read as the reverse complement.
CTAACAACGCGTACTGTAGTTCCATCCCAGCCCTCAGGAGTATCTTGCAAATAATAAGATAATAAAACTGTATGCTCATCAGCCAAAACGATTGGGATAGGGGCACCAACAGAAGATTGGGGCACATCTCCAAGTTCGATTACTTTATCTTTTCTATCTACTTCGTACATTTTTTGGCAGCTAACGATTGAGGCCAGCCGAGCGCGGTACGCGCGTCGGCCTGGGCCGATTGGTTATGTGCTCACTCGCCAAACCTCGCCTCAATATTTTCAATAAGGCGCTTTCCATGTATGACTGCTACGATCAGAATTCTTTGCTGCTGTATTTTGTATACAAGGCGATAGCTATAGATAAACCGCTCACGGATATTCTCATCTCCGATTTCCGGCACCATCCGGCCGATTAGTGGAAATTCTTTTATTGTCCTTGATGTCTCAAGAACCTGAGAGACCACGGATCGCGCATAGTTACGAAGAATCCCGTTCTATATATTCCGCGATCGATTCAAGATCTTCGACCGCCTCAGGCGACCAGGCTACTCGGTATTCCATTTACTCAGCCGTTTCTCGACGTCCTGTTGAGATATTTCACCTTCCTTTTCAGCCCGATCAATACCCCGATGGACTTTTTCAACGACATATAGGTGGTATTGGATATCTTCTAGCGTACAGTCGTCCGGCAACTTCTCCAGGAGTGACTGCACTTCCGATTTTGCCGTGCTCATATGAAAACCTCCTCTATGTATTTAAGCACATAACGCCCCGGTTCACGCGCCGGCGTAGCCGGTGGACTTGTGTGTCTACTAAAACGGGGGTAGGTTCAGTCCGCATTTACGCGATTGTTAGGCATCGTGTTCGCAACAAAACGTCAAACCGGGTATATGAACCAGCTCAATTCTAATTCCGTCTGGATCAGTAAAGAAAACCGCGTAGTATCCAGGAGCATACTCATACTCTGCTGGAGTATCGACAATATTTGCACCAACATCTAAAAGTAGTTTGTAAAAATCATCTACTTCTTGTT
>WGFP01000084.1 GCA_015492195.1 Acidiferrobacterales bacterium | reverse complement strand
GGTCCATTGCCGCGCTGATTCATGATGTGATCATTACCTTGGGCGTGTTCGCCTGGACGCAGGCGCAGTTTGACCTGACCGTGTTGGCGGCGGTGCTGGCGGTAATCGGTTACTCGCTGAACGATACCATCGTGGTGTTCGACCGCGTCCGCGAAAATTTCCGGAAGATGCGCAAAAGCAGCGTCATTGAAATCATGAACGTCTCGATAAATCAAACGCTCTCTCGCACCGTGATTACTTCCGGGACCACTTTGCTTACCTTGTTTGCATTGTTCGTTTACGGCGGTGAGATCATCCGCGGATTTTCTGTGGCCATGATCGTCGGCGTCCTGATCGGTACCTATTCGTCGATTTTTATCGCGGCTCCGGTGACCCTGGCCCTCGGCATCACCCGTGAGGACATGCTGCCGGTGAAAAAAGAGGCGGCCCAGGACAACCAACCATAATGTGTTGTTAACGCCAAGCGTTTCCAATTTGCTTCAGAGTTAAATCCGGCTTGCCGTCGGACGGCAATTGCGGCGGTTAGTCGCCGTTTGCGACAAATCCCGGCATTTTTACCGATAATCTCATAAATGCCGTCATTCGTCGGTGGAACGTTGTCCTTTCGACGGGGAGCATGCTAAATCAAGTAGTTATTAACCCTAAAAGAAAGGATTTCGCCATGTCCTGGATGATCTGGCCCGGTAACCCTGTATTATCCTTGCTTATCCTGTTTTTGATCGCGATTCCGTTTCTCTATGCCGCACGCCGGCCGATGCACGGCCTGATCCGTTCCGTCAGTCGCGTTATTGCAAACGCCTTGCGTCTCGGTGCGCGGTGGCTCATGCGCACGGCGGAGGAGCTGCGCTCCCGCAACAAAGTGGTGCTGCTCGCGCACGGACGCGAAGAAGTGACGCAAGCCATTGATCGTGAATTCGAGCGCGTCGGCAATCTGGTGCGGCGCGACCTGCAAGGTTACCCGACGCTCCAGCGTAAATTAATGGATGAAATTACGCGCATCGAAGAAGACTACAAGAAATGCGGAGAGGTCCCGCCGCCGCCTCCCGAGTGGACCAAGGCCGTGTCGGTGATTGCAAAGATTAAATCTTCGGAAGACGGCTTGGTGGAAAAAATTCTTGAGGATATCAGCACTTCGATCGAGAAAATTTACGACAGGGTATTGAGGGATTACCGTCGTTCCTATGAACAACGCCATAAAATTCTCGGCGGCTTTTTGCCCTTCTGGCGCTCTCTCGATCAGACGCTGACGCGCGTCGACAGGAATCTGAACGGCCTGCAAGAAAGCGCGTCCAAGATCGATGCGCAAATGGAACGTTACAAGGAAATAACCGCCGGGTCGGAGAAGATCGAGCATGCCCTGACGTCTTCGGCGGCCACGCAGTTTTTCATTGCGTCCCTTGTGCTGCTGGTCGCCGCCGGTGGGGCATTCGTCAATTTCTGGCTGATCGCGCGACCCATGTCGGCGATGGTGGGCGGCGGTGAGTACATTGTCGGCGGCCTTGAAGCGTCACATATCGCGGCGCTGGTGATCATTTTGGTAGAGGTGACGATGGGGCTGTTTCTGATGGAATCGTTGCGCATCACCCATCTATTCCCGCGCATTAATAATATGAACGACAAAATGCGCCTTCGCATCGCCTGGGTGTCTTTCACGATTCTTCTGATCCTGGCGGGCGTGGAGGTGGCGCTGGCGATCATGCGTGATCAGATCATCGCGGCGGACATCGCCCTGAAGCGCGGTCTGGGGGACGTGGAGGCCACGGCCGCGGTGGTGGAGCTCGGATGGGTCGGTAAGATTCCGGTCGCCGGCCAGATGATCCTGGGTTTCGTGCTGCCCTTTGCGCTGGCGTTTGTGGCCATTCCCTTGGAGTACTTTATTTACTCCGCGCGCACCGTTATCGGGGTCGGCATGGTGTTGACGATGCGGGCCTTGGCGTTCGTTTTGCGTTTCAGCGGTAACGTGGTGAAGAACGTTGGAACAACCTTGGTAATGTTCTATGATGTGATCATCTTTATCCCGTTGATGATCGAGCGTTTGGTTCAATCGGCGCGCGCCGGCCAGCCGGACGCAAAGGTCGATAAATCCGCCGGCGTTGCGTCATTCCGGGAGGGTCTGCGCAGAACCGGAGGAAAGGGCTTGTGAGCCGCGTTGTGAGAACTTTATTCTTGCTGGTGCTGATTTCGGCGCTTTCCGCCTGCAGCGACAAAAGGAGCCACGCGCGGGCGGTTTATTTACTGGTGGACACCTCCGGCACGTATTCCCAAGAGCTTGGCAAGGCGCAACACATTATCAATTATTTGTTGGGGACCCTGAACCCCGGTGATTCATTGGCCGTGGCGCGCGTGAAAAGCCGCAGCTTCACCGAAAAGGACATCATCGCCAAGGCCACCTTCGTCAGAGATCCGCTGAAGGTCAATGCCCAGAAGCGCGCATTCAGCAACAAAGTGACCAAGCTTCGGCGGGAGACCAAGCGAGGCAGCGCCTACACCGACATTACCGGCGGCATCATCCAGGCGGCGGAATTCCTGAATGAAACCGGCGCCGGAAGAAAAACCATCCTGATCTTCTCCGACATGCAGGAGGAACTGGACAAGAAAACCGTCCGTGGTTTTCCGATCAACCTGACCGGTATCCGTGTCGTCGCGCTGAACGTTACCAAGCTGACCACGGATAACGTCGATCCGCGCCGTTACCTTGGTCGACTCGAGCGGTGGGAGAAACGCGTGCGCGAGGCCGGTGCCGTGGAATGGCGCGTCGTCAACGATCTGGAACACTTGGATCGCATTTTTAAATAGGCGCAGTTTTCTCCGGCAGCCAATACTTGCGTCTGACATAAATTTTTCTCAATTCGCACCAAATGCGGGCGTCTTCCCGCTGCTTTCACTGCCCGAGTGCACCCGTCCTTTCCGTTCGCCCAACCACGGCGCCACTCTTCATATTATTCAAATGCTTAGTAATCACTTCACCCTGGCACAGCTCTTGCCTTAGGCCCCACAGCAGTCCCGAGCAGATTTCCGGCGTTGACTGCTCGCCGGGTTGGGAGGCAAAGCGAGTAATGGATTGGCGTGAATTCAAGCAAGCGGGCCACTGGCCGACGCTGTTGTCCGCGTTTTTGTATTTCGATATCAGTTTCATGGTGTGGGTGGTGCTGGGCCCCCTCTCGCTTTACCTGACCGAGGATCTGGGGCTTTCGATCGAAGAGAAATTCGGCGTGGTCGCCATCCCCATCCTGTTCGGCGCGCTGTTGCGCATTCCGCTCGGCATGCTGGCCGATCACATCGGTCCCAAGCGCGCCGGTCAACTCGGTCAGCTGATCGTGATGACGGGCCTGGCTTATGCTTGGCTCTTCGGTCTGCACACCAAGCTCGAAGTGGAAATTCTGGGCGTGATCCTAGGCGTGGCCGGGGCCAGTTTCGCAGTAGCCCTGCCGCAGGCCAGCCGGTGGTACCCGCCCAAGTTCCAAGGCGTGGTTCTTGGTATCGCCGGTGCCGGCAACATGGGCGTGGTGTTGGATTCCATGTTGGTGCCGTGGTTTGCCGAGACCTACGGCTGGCAGTCGGTGTTCGGGTTTCTGCTGATCCCGTTGGTTATCGTGTTTTTGCTGTATACCTGGATGGCCAAGGACGCTCCGGATCAACGCACGCCCGTTACCTTGCAAAACTACGCCGCGGTGCTCAAGGATGTCGATACCTGGTGGTTCATGTTTTTCTACTTTATCACCTTCGGCGGTTTTGTCGGCCTGGGGAACGCCCTGCCGTTGTATTTTACAAACTGGTATCACGCCTCCGGTATCGCCGCCGGCATGATGGTCGCGATTGTCGTGTTTGCCGGTTCCATGTTCCGTCCCGTCGGCGGCTGGCTGGCCGACCGCCTCGGCGGCATTAAGACTTTGCAGGTTCTGTTTTCCGTGGTGGCCTTGTCTTATCTCAGCATTGCCTTTTTCCCGGAAGGCCCCGCGCCTGCTGAGGAGATCATGGCGACGGCCAAGGTCGGAGGCTGGGATCTTATGGATTTACCGGCGATTGCCTGGGGCGCCGTGTTGGTTTTCTTCGTCGGCGCCATGGCGCTCGGCATGGGCAATGGCTCCGTGTTTCAGCTTGTCCCGCTGCGATTCAGAAATGAGATCGGCGTGATGACCGGACTGGTGGGCGCCGCCGGCGGCATCGGCGGGTTTTTTCTTGCCAAGACCCTTGGGTGGTCCAAAGGGATGACCGGCGATTTTTCCGTCGGGTTCTGGATATTTACCGGGCTGGCCGTGCTCGGCCTGTTTGGACTTGCCGTGGTCAAGACGCGCTGGCGCACCACCTGGGGCGCGGTATCGGGCGCAAAAGTCTAATTTCTTGTATCTTGTAGCGCATGAATAATGAACAACTCCAGACGCGCATCGGTGTTGTCAGTCAAACGGGGAAACGCAAGACCAACGATGATTTCATTGCCGCGAGCGGCGGGAATGCAAAATACCGTACCCTTAAAGACACGGTAGCCGTTATCGCCGACGGCATGGGTGGTGGCCCGGGCGGCCGCTTGGCGGCGGAAACCACGGTGCGCGGTTTTCTTGAAGCCTATTACAGTCTGCCGGAAACCCTCGGTGTGGATCGGGCGGCGGCCCAGGCGCTCGCGGCAATGAATCGCTGGGTCCATGCCCAGGGGCGCCAGGACAAAGCATTGAACAACATGGCCACCACCTTCACGGCGCTGATTCTGCGTGGAAGAATGGCGCACGTTGTACATGTAGGCGACACGCGCGTTTACCGCCTGCGCGACCATCGTTTGCAAAAGCTGACACAGGATCATACCCACCCCCATCCGGACTTGAGGCATGTGCTGTATCGCGCCGTGGGTCTTGAGGACACAGTGCGCGCTGAGTATCAGACACATCGAATCAAATTGCATGATCGTTTTTTGCTGTGTTCGGACGGCGTGCACGGCGTGCTTGGCGACAACCGCATCCGGACGATCCTGGATGAACGGACGTCACCCCAGGAAGGCGCGCAACGCGTTGTTGAAGCGGCAATCAAGTCGGGCAGCCAGGACAATGTTTCGGCACTGGTGCTCGACATCATTGGCGTGCCGTCGGCGGACCAGTCCACGCTTGAGACGGCGATGGCGATGCTGCCGATCCGTGATTTACCGAAAATCGGGGACACCGTTGACGGTTTTTTGCTTGTTGAAGTGATTTCGGACGGTCGTTACAGCCGTCTGTTTCGCGCGGAAGACACCCTGGAACAACGTGATGTAACGCTTAAGTTCCCCCATCCGCGCGTGACCACCGAGGCCGCCTACCGCCGCGCCTTTGTGCGCGAGGCCTGGGTGGCGGCGCAGGTGCGCAGCCCTTATGTCGTCGAGATCATTGAATTGCCGCCGGGGCGCCAGACCCGGCTGTATTCGGTGATGCCGTATTATCCGGGTGAAAGCCTCGAGCAGCGGTTGTTGCGCCATCCCCCGGTCGCGCTGGAGGAGGGAGTAGACATCGGAATCAAGCTCGCCAAGGCGGTTTATGCTTTGAACCGGTTGCGCGTCATCCACCGCGACATCAAACCGGAAAATGTTTTACTGGAACAACCGGCGGACCGCAAAACCGTTCGCGACGGCTTGAAGCTGCTGGACTTGGGCGTCGTGCGTCTGCCGGGCATCCAGGAGCCGACCGTCGAGGAGGTACCCGGTACGCCGAGCTACATGGCCCCGGAACTGTTTGACGGAGCATTGGGCGATGAACAATCCGACGTCTACGCGCTCGGCGTCACGCTCTACCGCATGTTCAGCGCTGGACGCTATCCGTATGGCGAGGTCGAGGCGTTTTCCCGTCCCCGCTTTACCCGGCGGCAACCGCTGACGCGCTATCGTCCGGATTTGCCGGCATGGCTGGACGCGGTGTTGGCCCGCGCCGTAACCGTGGAGACCGAAAAACGCTTTGGAGACGCGATGGAACTCGCCTTTGAACTTGAGAGCGGGCTGGCGCGCGGGGCGCAAATCGTTTTGCAAAAACAATCCCTGTATGACCGCAACCCGGTGCGTTTCTGGCAGGTTGTATCCGCGCTGCTCGCATTGGCCCTGGTTGCGGCATTGAGCCTGATGTAAGCGGTGCTGTTTGACATTTCACGGCCCGAGTAAATCCGGGAAATAGGCAACCACGCCGGAATCGTATATCCTTAGCCGCCTTTCCAGCCTCGATAACCCAGCCCCTGGGGGGTATCCGTGGCCTGCAACAACAAGATCTGGGAGAAGACAGCCAGCGATGTTTAGCAAGGACATGACGATTGCCGGGTTTGACGACGAACTGTGGCAGGCGATCCGGAACGAGGAGCGGCGCCAGGAAGACCACATCGAGTTGATTGCCTCGGAGAACTACGCGAGCCCGCGCGTGCTGGCGGCGCAGGGTTCGGTGTTGACGAACAAATACGCCGAGGGCTATCCCGGCAGGCGCTACTACGGCGGGTGTGAATACGTGGATGTCGCCGAGCAACTTGCGATTGACCGGGTAAAGCGGCTTTTTAACGCCGACTATGCCAATGTGCAGCCCCATTCGGGTTCCCAGGCCAATGCCGCGGTCTATCTGGCCCTGCTCCAACCCGGAGACACCCTGCTTGGTATGAGCCTGGCGCACGGCGGGCACCTGACCCACGGTGCCAAGGTAAATTTCTCCGGAAAACTGTTTAACGCGGTGCAGTACGGTCTCGACGAGAAAACCGGCAAGATCGACTACGATCAGATGGAACGACTGGCCCTTGAGCACAAACCCAAAATGATCGTCGGCGGTTTCAGCGCCTATTCACGCACTATTGACTGGCAGCGTTACCGTGAGATCGCGGACAAGGTGTGCGCTTATCTATTCGTGGATATCGCTCATGTCGCGGGATTGATCGCCGCCGATATCTATCCCAGTCCCGTCCAGATCGCGGACGTGACAACCTCCACGACGCACAAGACGCTGCGCGGGCCGCGCGGCGGAATGATTTTGGCGAAGGCCAATCCCGAGATTGAAAAGAAGCTGAACTCGCTGGTGTTCCCCGGCATTCAAGGCGGGCCGCTGATGCACGTCATTGCCGCCAAGGCGGTGGCCTTCGAGGAGGCGCTGCAACCCGAATTCAAAACCTATCAAGAACAGGTGCTGGCAAACAGCCGCGCGATGGCGGCGGTCATGATGGAACGCGGCTATTCCGTCGTCTCCGGCGGCACCGACAACCATTTGTTTCTGGTGAGCCTGATTGACAAGGGGATTACCGGCAAGGACGCCGAGGCAGCGCTCGGTGCGGCGCATATCACCGTCAACAAAAATGCCGTGCCGAACGATCCGCAGAAGCCGTTTGTCACCAGCGGCATTCGCATAGGCACCCCGGCGATCACCACCCGCGGATTCAAGGAGGCGGAGTCGAAAGAGCTCGCCGGCTGGATCTGCGATATCCTGGATAACATGGATGATCTCGCTTTGCGTGGACGTATCAAGGATAAAGCATTGGAGATTTGCAGACGGTTCCCGGTTTATGAATCGAGTAACAAGTAGCAAGTATCAAGCAGCAAAAACGGCACGTAGACCTGGTTTTTCTTGCTACTTGCTACTCGCCACTTGCTACTCTATTTGATATGCGCTGCCCATTTTGCTCTGCCGATGAAACGCGGGTTGTCGACTCGCGTCTCGCCGATGAAGGCGATTCCGTCCGCCGCCGGCGCGAATGCGAGGTGTGCGGCGAGCGCTTCACGACGTTCGAGCGCGCCGAACTGCGTTTGCCCCAGGTTATAAAATCCGATGACCGCCGCGAGGCCTTCAGCGAGGCCAAGCTGCGCACGGGATTAAGTCGCGCCCTGGAGAAGCGGCCTGTCGATGCCGAGGCGGTGGAGGCGTTGATCGGGCGTATCCGGCACAAGCTGACGGCAAGCGGCGACCGTGAAGTGCCCGCCCGCGTAATCGGTGAATGGATCATGGAGGAGTTGAAGGAGCTCGATCCGGTCGCCTACGTCCGCTTTGCCTCGGTATATCGCAGCTTCGAAGATCTGGACGCTTTTCGTGAAGAGGTGCAACGCCTGCAGAATGAGCCCAGCGCGGAATTGCGCCGCAAACAGCTGAAACTTATTCCTGACGGTAATGAGCAAGAAGAATCAGGTTCCGCAGGCGGCGGCAAGCCCGGCAAGGCGGGCAAAAAATCATGACGGTCACGGTTTTTGATGCGCGCTATATGGCGCGCGCCTTGCAGCTGGCGCGGAAAGGTCTTTACACCACGGACCCCAATCCACGCGTGGGGTGCGTGATCGTAAAGAACAATGAAGTTAT
>WGFP01000083.1 GCA_015492195.1 Acidiferrobacterales bacterium | reverse complement strand
CTTCCTTGGCCAACTGACGGACTGCGTTCTGGCGGTTTTGTGTGGCATAACAGATATCCTCGAGTTCCGGTCCTTGAATTGTTGGGAAGCGCTGTTTCAGTGTCGCGATGACATCGCGGGTGTCGTCGACACTCAGGGTTGTCTGAGTCACGTAAGCCAATTTGTCGGGATCTTTAACTTTAAGTGCCGCAACATCATCGGTCGTTGATATAACATGCACGGGCCCTTTGACCGACCCCATTGTGCCCACGACCTCCTCATGCCCCGCGTGGCCGATGATGATGACTTCACGGCCGTGATCGCTGTAACGCTGAGCTTGCAGGTGCACCTTGGTGACAAGCGGGCAGGTCGCGTCTATGATTTCGAGCCCCCTTTGTTTCGCCTGTTCCACGATCGCCGTGGACACGCCGTGGGCGCTGAATATGGTTACGGCACCGGCAGGCACGTCGGCAAGGTTTTTTACGAAAATCGCCCCGCGGTTTTGAAGGTCTTCGACAACATGCCGGTTGTGGACGATTTCATGAAACACGTAGATAGGGGCTCCGTGGACATCGAGCGCCAGTTCGACGATATCAATGGCGCGTACGACCCCCGCACAAAATCCCCGAGGTTGAGCGAGTACCGCTTCCATCATTCAGTGCCTATAGAGTTGTTACTGTGGATCCCCGCCTTTTCGAGGTGATGGGGGAACCCACGTTTACGGGTGTGATGTAAACCTGACGGCATTTGTTTGTTACTCATCACACTATAATGTAACCGTCCGCCCGATCAAATGTATAATGCCGCTTGCTTCTTTGTATATTAGCACCAGCTAATATACAATGAAATGAGTAATGATCGGAACTCCAGTGCTAAAATCAGCCCTTAAAAGGGCAGGCTGCCTCAAATTTTACGATAACGCCAAGGAACGGGGTGGAAGGAAACGTGGCAGTAACCATGTGATACAACGGATAGGATAATTGTCATCGGGCATCATGTTTTATCTGTCAGTATTTTTTCCCGTTATACCTTTACCTCGCCCTGAGGCCGCATGATGACGGGAAGCAAAGCGTATCCCATTCTGGATACGGTCAACTCGCCGGAAGACCTGCGCAAACTTCCGGAATCCCAGCTCGAATCCTTGGCGGATGAGCTGCGCGATTTTCTCATTCACTCGGTATCCGGATGCGGCGGACATTTTGCCGCCGGCCTTGGCGCCGTGGAACTGACCATTGCGCTTCATTATGTGTTCAACACGCCGGATGACCGCTTGGTGTGGGACGTGGGGCATCAGTGTTACCCCCACAAAATTCTTACCGGTCGCCGTGATCGGATTACGACCATCCGCCGGAAAGGCGGCTTGTCCGCTTTCCTCCGTCGCACGGAAAGCCCTTACGACGCATTCGGGGCGGGGCATTCCAGCACCTCCATCAGCGCGGCACTCGGTATGGCGGTCGCCGCCGCGCGGGAGGGAAGCGACCGCCAGGTCGTCGCGATAATCGGCGACGGCGGCATGACGGCGGGACTTGCCTATGAGGCGCTGAATCACGCCGGAAGCCTTGAAACCGACATGTTGGTGGTTTTGAATGACAACGACATGTCCATCTCACCCAATGTGGGTGCACTTTCAAAGTATCTTGCCAAGATCCTTTCCGGCAAGTTTTATGCCTCGGTCCGGGAAGGCGGAAAAAAGGTTCTCAGAAAGATTCCCCCTATGTGGGAGTTGGCGCAACGGGCCGAGAAACACGTCAAGGGAATGGTGATTCCCGGCACCTTTTTTGAAGAGCTGGGGTTTAACTACATCGGACCCATCAGCGGTCATGATCTTCCTACACTGGTCAAGGTCCTGACAAACCTGCGCGCCATCAAGGGCCCGCGTCTGCTCCACGTGGTGACCCGTAAAGGCAAGGGGTACGCTCCGGCCGAGGCGGATCCGGTGAAATATCATGGCGTGTCGCCGTTTAATCCAAAGGTCGGTGTCGCCCCTTCCAAGTCCAAGTCCGGCCCCACCTATACCCAGGTGTTTGGGGATTGGTTGTGTGACATGGCGGCGCTCGACGAGCGGTTGATCGGCATTACCCCGGCCATGTGCGAAGGGTCCGGGCTCGTCAAGTTTTCCGAACAATATCCCGAGCGTTATTTCGACGTCGGCATCGCCGAGCAGCACAGCGTCACCTTCGCGGCGGGCCTGGCGTGTGACGGACTCAAGCCGGTGATCGCCGTTTATTCAACCTTTCTGCAACGGGCCTATGATCAGGTCATTCACGACGTGGTGATCCAGAAGCTGCCGGTTTTGTTTGCGCTGGATCGTGCGGGGGTGGTCGGGCCGGACGGGCCGACGCATGCCGGGAGCTATGACTTTACCTATTTGCGCTGCCTGCCGAATACCGTCGTGATGGCGCCCGCGGATGAGAATGAATGTCGCCAAATGCTGTACACCGGTTTCCAGCTGGATCAACCGGCGGCCGTGCGCTACCCGCGCGGGAGGGGACCCGGCGTACCGGTTGAGGCGAAAATGACCGCGCTGCCGATCGGTAAGGCGGAGCTTCGTCGACGAGGGAAAAAAATCGCCCTACTGGCTTTCGGCACCATGGTTGCGCCGGCCGTGGATGTTGCCGAGGAGTTTGATGCCACGGTGGTGAACATGCGTTTCGTCAAGCCGCTGGATGAAGAGATGGTTCTGGACATCGCGGCCGACCATGAGCTATTGGTTACGATCGAAGAGAACGTGATCGCCGGCGGTGCGGGTGACGCCGTCAATCAATGCCTGAATGCCAACGCCATTCAAGTCCCGGTCGTTAATTTGGGACTGCCGGATCGCTTTATTGAGCATGGAACCCGTGACGAGATGCTGAAAGAAGCCGGTTTGGATCGCGAAGGGATCAAGCAGGCATTGCATAAGTGGTACGCGGTTTATCATTCGCGCGACGCCGCCGACACGGAAAATACCTCCGCCGTGCCGCGTTCTCTGCACTCGGTAAAGAATTAAACGCGCCTGTCCCTTCGTTTCTTTTGCACGCAACCACGATTGATTGGTTTTATCGAACGCCGGTTTTCCGGGCGATGAGCGCATCCAATTCCTGTTTTAATCGCGGCAGGATTTCATCGTAGCGATACGCCCCCAAAGACTCGCTACGACGTTTAAGGTTGACATGTTTGGGGCCGCACCAGAGTCCCAGGTCGGCGTCGTCTGTCTCACCCGGCCCGTTGACGCGACAGCCCATGACGGCAATGGTGAGGGCATGATCGGCGGCGTAGCGGGTCATTTCCTTGACTTCCCGAGCAAGCTCGATAAAGGCCTCATTCTCGACGCGGGAACAGCTCGGGCAACTGATGATGTTGAGCGAGTCCGGGTTGTAATGAACCACGCTGCGCACGCGACCCGCCGCAATATCGGCCAATATCTGACGCCCTTCCCGGATCTCCTCGCTCTTGCGGGCGTTGGGCAGGGTCAAGGAAACGCGAATGGTATCGCCGATGCCGCGACTGAGGAGCTGCTCAAATGCAATGCGGGTTTTGATCACCCCATCGGGCGGCAATCCGGCTTCGGTCACGCCAAGATGAAGCGGCACGTCCGGCCGTTCCTCGGCGAAGCGCTTGTTGGCCTCGACCACCTTTGCGGGATCGGAGTCCTTAAGGGAGACGCAATAGCGCGTAAATCCCAGTTTGTCGAGAAGCTCGCAGTGTTCGAGCGCGCTTTCAAGCATGGGCGCGATGGAATCGCCGGCCGCGTATTTCCCGATTTTAGCGGGATCCACCGACCCGCAGTTGACGCCGACGCGAAGGGCGCAGTCGTTTTCGCCCGCCGCGTCGACAATGAATCTGACTTTGTCCTGCCACGGTTTGCTGCGCTCATGGTGATACAAGTGCCCCGGGTTATAGCGGATTTTGTCGACGTGCGGCGCAACCGGGGCGGCCATCCGGTAGTTTTCCTGCAAATCCGCGGACAGGGTTGCGGATGTTTGCTCCCGGATCTTCGCCAATGCATCGGCGTCTTTGCGGTTGTCCACCGCGATGCGGATTACGTCCGCGCCGGCCGCCGCCAGGTCGTTGACTTGGCTGACCGTGGCGTCGATGTCCTGCGTGTGTGTGGCGCACATACTCTGTACCGCAATCGGGTTACCGTCACCGATGGTGATGGAACCGATACGGACGGCGCGCGTCGGATTGCGCGGCAATTTCATGTAAAACTTCTCAAGGCAATAAATTTGGTGGGTGCTTTCGGGTATTATAACTTCAAGCTGGCCGCCTCGACAGTTTGCATACGGTGGCCCATGCAGGTGAAATCGCATCCGGGACCAAAACGGCATTTATCGTCTGGTAGAAAGATTCACCCCGGACGAGTTTTTTCACCCATAAAGAAAGGCGGGGTTTGGCGGGCATATAGACACTGGACGGACTATTTTGTCGGCGGCGAATGATGGTCCGGCCGGGCGCTGGCAACGTTTTTTAAGCAACTGTAGAATAATCAGGCCAGACAGTTACGGATGTGAAATAATGGCAGCCAGGGAGGGGCCCCCATTCGACAAAGGGGCTTGTTCATTACCAGACCACCGCAGGAGAGCATAGATGGAAACCAATAGAGTCAAGGCGCTTCATGTCGCCCTTGGGCAGATTGAAAAGCAGTTCGGCAAGGGCTCGGTCATGCGCCTGGGTGATGCCGGGACGGCGGAACAGATTGAGGCCATCCCCACCGGGTCGTTGGGGCTGGATATCGCGCTGGGCATCGGCGGGCTGCCGCGCGGCCGGGTGGTGGAAATATACGGTCCGGAATCGTCGGGGAAAACCACGCTGGCATTGCAGGTTGCGGCCGAGGCGCAGAAGCTCGGCGGGGCGGTGGCCTTTATTGACGCCGAACACGCCCTTGATCCGTTGTACGCCGGGAAACTCGGCGTGAATATCGACGACCTGCTGGTGTCCCAGCCGGACTCCGGCGAGCAGGCCCTGGAGATCACCGACATGCTGGTACGCTCCGGCGCGGTGGACGTGGTGGTGATCGACTCGGTGGCGGCGTTGACGCCCAAGGCCGAGATCGAGGGGGAAATGGGTGATTCCCACATGGGGCTCCATGCCCGCCTCATGTCCCAGGCGCTCAGAAAGCTGACCGCCAACATCAAACGCTCCAACACCCTGGTGATTTTTATCAACCAGATCCGCATGAAGATCGGCGTGATGTTCGGCAACCCGG
>WGFP01000082.1 GCA_015492195.1 Acidiferrobacterales bacterium | reverse complement strand
GGTTCCCGGCGTAGAATCGCGCCCGCATGGGGCGGTAGCTCAGCTGGGAGAGCGCGGCGTTCGCAATGCCGAGGTCGGGAGTTCGATCCTCCTCCGCTCCACCATCTCCCACAATGGCCGGTATTGCCGGCCATTGTCATGATTAATTCTCGCGGCCGTTGGATTTTCCGCTAGAATTGGGGCCTAAGCCCCGGTAGCTCAGTGGATAGAGCGGCCGCCTCCTAAGCGGCAGGTCGGACGTTCGAATCGTCTCCGGGGCACCAATCTTTACGCACCGGCAGCCGACAACGCCATAATGAGAAAAACCGATTTTGCTCGTTCTTTAATTATCCCGACTCTTGGAGCTCAGCTTTGCTGGATGTAATCAATCTGGAATGCACTCGCGGTGATCGCCCGTTGTTTCGCAACCTGTCCTTCTCGCTCAAAGCGGGTGAACTCCTGCACGTCACGGGCTGCAACGGCAGCGGCAAAACAACGCTGCTACGCACACTCTGCGGGTTGACGCGTCCCTCCGCCGGCGAGATCCGTTGGAACGGCATGCCCGTCCGCGACTTAAGTGACGATTACCATGAGGTGCTTGCTTACGTCGGCCACAGCAACGGCATTCAGGGTGAGTTGACACCCGCCGAAAATCTGCGCGTGGCCGCCGGCCTTGCCGGTCGCAACACACCGTCCATCACCCAGGCCCTGGAGCGTATGGCGCTTGCTGCTTATCATCATTTCCCGGCCAAAATCCTCTCGCAGGGACAGAAACGCCGCCTGGGATTGGCGCGTTTGCTGGTGCTGCAAAAACCCCTGTGGATTCTGGATGAGCCCTTTAGCGCCCTGGATGTGCGATCGACGGCGATAATGACGAACTTGCTCGCCGAGCACCTTGCATCCGGCGGCATGATCGTAATCACCTCGCATCAGGAACTCACTATCCAAGTGACGACCATGCTTCGGATCAGCCTCGACTCTTAATGAAAGTATGTCCGGTCTTTTAAAAGCCTGCATCAGTATCTTCCGACGTGACCTAACCGTGGCATTGCGACGCAGCACGGACATCCTGACGCCGCTTATCTTTTTCGTTATCGTGGTCAGCCTGTTCCCGCTCGGCGTGGGCCCGGAACCAAACATGCTACAGTCCATGGCGCCGGGCGTACTGTGGGTGGCGGCACTGCTCGCGACCATGCTGTCGCTCAACCGGCTGTTCGCCAACGACTACGCCGACGGCACGCTGGAACAACTGGTGCTCGCGCCGCATCCCCTGGCGGTGCTTGTGTTGGCCAAGACCATCGGCCATTGGGTATTAACGGGCATGCCCCTGGTGCTGATAAGCCCATTACTGGCACTGCAATTACATATGTCGACAGATGCCATGGGCGTATTGGTGCTGTCGCTGCTGTTGGGTACGCCGGTGCTGAGCCTCCTGGGCAGTGTCGGCGCGGCGTTGACGCTCGGTCTGCGCGGCGGCGGGGTGCTGGTTTCGCTGCTGGTACTCCCGTTGTATACTCCCGTGCTCATTTTCGGCGCGGGCAGCGTGGCACAGGCCGCTGCCGGCATGGATACGGAAGCTTATATTTCTCTGCTGGGGGCCTTTTTAGCATTAGCACTGAGTCTTGCACCTTGGGCGACCGCCGCGGCATTACGCGTTTCCCTGGATTAACATACCCGCATGTATAAGTACGCCTCACCCAAAAATTTCTATTCCCTTGCCGGGAAACTCATCCCATGGTCCGTCGGTCTAACCGCTGTATTGATGCTGACGGGGCTTTACCTCGGTTTGTTTGTCGCGCCGCCAGACTATCAACAGGGCGAATCCGTGCGCATCATGTTCATCCACGTCCCTGCTGCTTGGATGTCCATGCTTGTCTACGTTCTGATGGCCGGCGCCGGAGCCGTCGGCCTGGTATGGAACATCAAGCTTGCGGAAATTTTCGCCGGCGCCTGTGCCCCTATCGGGGCGTCATTCACGCTGATCGCCTTGGCCACCGGATCGCTCTGGGGGAAACCGATGTGGGGCACCTGGTGGGCGTGGGACGCGCGCCTGACCTCGGAACTGATCCTGCTGTTTCTATACATCGGCTTTATGGCCCTGGAGGCAAGTATCGACGATCCCAAACGCGCGGCGCGGGCCTGCGCGATCCTGGCGCTGGTGGGAGTGGTGAATATCCCCATCATTCACTTTCCGTGGAGTGGTGGAACACCCTGCACCAACCCGCCTCGGTGGGAAAGATCGGCACACCGTCAATCCACCTCAGCATGCTGATTCCGTTGCTGGTCATGGCGGGGGCGTTTAAACTGTTTTTCCTTACCGTGACCCTGATGCGCATGCGCTACGAAATCCTGATGCGCGAGAAACATACCGTCTGGGTGGCCGATGTGGTGAGGGCGGGACGATGAACTGGTCTGAATTTTTTGCCATGGGCGGATATGCCTTCTACGTATGGGGTTCGTATGTCTTCGCTGCGGTCGTGCTGTTCGCGAATGTGATCATTCCCGTTTATCGAGGAAAATCCGTGATGAGAATGCTGCGTGAATTCTACCGATTAAAAGGAAAAAAACAATGAAGGCAAGACACAAAAGACTTTTATTGATCGTTATTGGCGTTGTGGGAATCACGGTCTCCTCACTGTTCGTATTAAACGCCTTCCGCAGCAATCTAGTGTACTTCTATTCACCGACCGAGGTGTTTGAGGGTAAGGCGCCGGTCGACAAAACCTTCCGCATCGGCGGTCTAGTGCAAGAAGGCAGCGTGCAACGTTCGCAGGACGGCCTCAAGGTGAATTTTGTCGTGACCGATCTGAAGAAAACACTGCCGGTCTATTATGAAGGCATCCTCCCGGATCTGTTCCGCGAGGGCCAGGGCGTGGTGGTCCAGGGCAAACTAAATCCCGATAAACGATTTATCGCCAAGGAGGTCCTGGCCAAACACGACGAAAACTACATGCCCCCTGAAGCGGCCAAGGCCCTTGAAGGCAGACAGTATAAAAATCCATGAAAAAATTTCTGATCCCCATCGGCGTCTTTGCGCTGCTCGGTCTGCTGTTGGCCTACGGACTGAAACTCGATCCAAAGCGAATCCCCTCGCCGCTCATCGGCAAACCCGTGCCTGCGTTTTCACTGCCGACGGTCGCCGATCCCACGCGCATCGTTTCAAGCGAGAGCCTGCGTGGACGGGTCTATCTCCTTAATGTCTGGGCCTCCTGGTGCACGGCCTGCCGAGAGGAACACCCGATCCTGATGGAACTCTCGCGGCACAAGATCGTCCCCCTTGTCGGCCTTAACTACAAGGATAAGCGTCAGGATGCACTCAAGTGGCTGGCCGAGCTGGGCGACCCCTATGAAATGAGTCTATCGGACCTCAACGGGCGCGTGGGCATCGAGCTCGGCGTTTACGGGGTGCCGGAAACCTTTCTCATAGACCAAAACGGCATTATCCGCTACAAACACATCGGCCCGATTTCAGTGGAAGATATGAACAAGACGGTGCTGGTTAAGATACGCGAATTGTTGGCCGACCCATCCAAGGAAACGTCATCGGATAAAAGACGGCAATAAACGGAAAAATTATTTATTTAGCGCCTGTATGCGCGCCTCGGCGATGGCCTTGCGCAATTGCGGTTCCACCTCGCTGTCCGAAGGCAACACCTTGGTCAAAGACTCCCAGAACCGGATCGCCCCCTTGAAATCCTCATTAACAAAGGCATTCAACCCCAGCACCCACAATGCCCCCGGATGTTTCGGATCGAGCTTGTAAAGCCGGGAGTAGAGCGTGACGGCTTCGGGTGAAGGATCGCGCGGATTCTCTCTGACCAGCAACGCACCATATGCGCTGAGGATCTCGGGATTATCCGGCGCTTGGCGGACGGCACGCGCATAGGCCTCCTTGGCCTCGGCATGGCGTTGCAAGACCTCATAGGAGCGCCCCAACCGCGCCCAGCCCGCGGCGTCCTCGGGCTGCTCGGCCAGATGCCTCTCCAACCGTGCCACCATCTGCAACACCCTGGGCGGAACGCCCGTGTTATCCGCCTGGCTTCCCATAAAAAAGCTCACGGGGTTGAACGTATGATTGATGGCATAAAGGCTCAAACCCAGTGCCGGCAAGGCAACGGCAAGTATGACCAACACCGCGCCGCGATACTTACGTACCTCGGGTGGATTGTCCACAATGCCCTTTTTTTCGGACAGCGCCTCCAGTTCACGCAAGACATGAGCCAGCTCCCCTTCGAGGCGGCGGCGTTCGTCGTTTACCACCGCACTGTCCAGGTTGCGATCCCCGGCTTCGATGTCCAGCTCGTTTAAGTGTGTGAGCAACCGATCACGGACCTGAATAAGCTGATGATACTCCTCATCGTCCTCCCCGCGCGGTTCGTGGGAAAGCGGTCGAACCAGATACCACGCGGTACCCACCGTAATCAGCGCGGCCGCGGCGATTAGCCAGATCATGGCGCCTCCTGTTGACGGGCCGCGCGCACGCGCGCCGCATCCTCTTCGGAAAGTTCAGGCGGCGGGGGCAATTGGGCACGTAGTCGACGCCGAATGAAAATAAAGGCGGAAACCCCCAGAATCAGGATAAAGCTAATCGGCAAAATCCACACCACCAAGCCCGCACCCTCGTAGCGCGGTTTGAGTAAAACGAAATCCCCGTAGCGTTCCACAAAGTACGCGATAATTTCCTCGCGTGATTTTCCGGCCTCCAGCTGCTCGCGAATGATCCGGCGCACGTCGCGGGCGAGGTCCGCGTTCGATTCCGACACCGGTTGATTCTGGCACACGGCGCAGCGCATATCCTTGGCGATGTCGAGCATCCGGCGCTCAAGCGGATCTTCGCTCACCGGCGCCGAAAAAACCGGTGCGGCAAATAATATTGATGCCAGAAGAAGACCGTATCTCGACATGGCACGGTTCTCATTTAGCCGGTACGGACGTCGTTGCCGCCAATGCTTTGGCTTCCCGCGCCCGCTTTCGCCGGCCGCTGAGCGAAAGACCTAAACCCGAAAGAATAATCACGCCGCCGAACCAGATGAATTGCACCAGCGGATTAACATAGACTTGGATCGCCCATTTCCCCCCTTCCGTTGCCGAAGGCGTTCCGGCAGGAATGTTCTTGGTATCGCCGGCAGGGGGTTCGATAAGCACCACGTACACGTCGCGCAGCGGGGTGGAATCAATGCCCACCTCCGTCATGGGGGCCTCCTGACGGGGATAGCGGCGGCGTTCCGGTGTTACCACCCGCCCGCTGTTTAACAGGGTCATGCGGCCCTCGGTGGTTTCATAGTTGGCCCGCCGAAAGCGCCTCACGCCTTCGAACCGCAAGCGCTCGCCGCCGATCTCCACCACGTCGCCCGGCGCCATAGAGACGGATATTTCCGAGCGAAACAGACCCGAGCCCACGAGCCCCACGGTAATCACGACAACCCCGAAATGCACCACCATTCCGCCGTAGTGACGGCGGTTACCCAATACGGTCTTTAATAGCGCCCGACCGATACCCTCATTTAACTGGGCCCGACGCTGTCTGACGGCCCGCGACAGGTCCGTCATTAGTGTTCCTAAAACAAAGGTGATCAAGCCTACGGCCACCGGTCCCGTCCAATACACTTTCCCGAAAACAAACGGCAACAACACCGCCGCGATCACGCCGGCAACGGCCGGCAACAGCAGGCGGCGTTTTAGACGTTCAGGATTGGCCTTGCGCCAGGGAACCAACGGGCCGATACCCATCAGCAGAAGCAACATTAAAAAGATGGGAACCATCACGAGATTGAAATACGGCGCCGCGACCGTAATCCGGGCGCCGGTAAGCGCATCGAGTACCAACGGGTACAACGTGCCCAAAAGCACGCTGGCGCAAGCGACGGTAAAAAGCACGTTGTTCCAGACAAACAGCGATTCGCGGGACAAAAAGGACGTGATGGCCTCCTGGGCCTGCTGATAGCGCCCCTTCGCCAGAAAGATGCCGAAGGAAATGCCCAAAACGATCGTCATGAACGCCAGGATATAGAGGCCGCGACCGGGATCGATGGCAAAGGCGTGCACCGACGACAACACCCCCGACCGCACCAGAAAAGTTCCCAAAAGCGAAAGCGAGAAGGTGCTGATCACCAGAAAAATATTCCAGGTATGCAGCATGCGTCGCCTGTCCTGAACGGTGATGGAATGAATCAAGGCGGTGCCGAGCAACCACGGCATGAACGAAGCGTTCTCCACCGGATCCCAGGCCCAGTATCCGCCCCAACCCAACTCATAGTACGCCCACCAACCGCCCAGCATAATGCCGGCAGTGAGAAACCCCCAGGCGATCAGCGCCCAACGCCGGATCAACCCGATCCAGAGCTCGCTGCGCCAGCGCGTCAGGAGCGCCGTTATGGCAAAGGCGAACGGCACCGAGAAACCGACATAGCCCAGATACAGCATCGGCGGATGAAACACCATCCCGGGATCCTGCAACAAGGGATTGAGGTCGTTCCCGTCCACGGGGGCCGGGAACAGCCGTTCGAACGGATTCGACAGAAACAGGATCAGGCCAAAGAAACCCACCATGAGCCATCCCTGCACCGCCAGGATCACCGGCAGGTGTTGCGGATACCGGCTTCGACCGTACCAAGCAACTACTACGGTATATAAAGCCAGAATCCAAACCCAGAGATACAGCGATCCCTCGTGCCCGCCCCACAGGGCCGTGACTTTGTAAAACATGGGCAGCGCCAGATTTGAATTCTGCGCCACATACAGCACCGAAAAATTACTGGTGACGAAGGCATGAATCAGCGTCAAGCCACCGAGGGTGGTCAGCACAAACACGGCGATCGCGGCATTTCCGCTCAGGTTAACCAGCCATGGCGCGCGCAACCAACGCGCCGCAAGCGGCAGGAGGCCCGACAACAAGGCCGCCGCAAGCGCCAGGTGAGCGGCGAAATGGCCCAGCTCAACGAGATTCAGGGAAAGACTGTCTGATAGCATCGGAAATTCCAGGGAGCGATTCTGAAAGAAAAACGATTTTGGAAGGCTGATCTATGGTACCGGTCGCGTTTAAAGACAAACCTTTAGGGTAGCGTAACGGGAAGCATCCGTATAGAGCATAATTCCATCATTTTCCGCGGGATATGACCGCTCAGGGAGGCGCAAAAGGCAGGGGGCCGAGAAAAATCTCAAGGGAAAACAGCTCACAGAATCTGTGGATAAGTATGTGTGTAATTCACCGGCCGGGGACCCAGATGGCTCCGGAAAAGCCCCGTTTCTAGATTGAACATTTTTTAAACAAATCAATAAAAATTTTAAAAACAATAAGTTATCAATTTCCGGCCACCCTCATAAATTTCTTAGTGCTTGTCGGAAAAGCCTTTTTTCGCCCTGTGTAAAAACCACCGCTTGCAACCGTCATCTCGGAAAGAAAACCTCGTGAATCAACCGCTTCGCCGCAACAAGTAAATAGCAAGAACCAAAAACAGCGCGATGGGCAGGGAAGCGCTGATCGCCGCCGGCAGTCCGTAAATCAATCCGACATACCCAAAACTCCGGTTAAGCACCACAAAGACCAAGCCCAACATGATGCCGATGAAGGCCTGCTGGCTCAGGCCCCCGCTGCGAATCTGGCGGAACACAAAGGGCGCAGCCAGCAACATCATAACCAGGGTGGCGAACGGCATAAGCAGTTTCTGCCACCATGCCAGTTCGTAACGGCCGGTATCCTGGTTGTTCCTTCGCAAATGGGTGATGTAGCGGCTTAGGTGCAGCATCGAAAGTCCCTGGGGCTTAATGGTAAATACGCCGATGACATCCGGCGTAAGCGTCGACCGCCAGTTTTCTGTCTTTAAGCGCTGGACACGCACGCGGGACGTGCTGATACGGCTTCGGCTCACGTCTTCCAACCGCCACGTCTCCCCATCAAACGTGGCGCGCCGGGCAAAGGTCTGGGTGCGCAGCTGCGAATCCTCAAAATGGTAAATATTGACCCGCAGCATGCTCAAATCGGGCAGTATCTCTCCGATGTTCACAAAAGCCCCGCCGTCGCGCAGCCATAGCCCGGAACTTTTCTGCTGTAGTCCCATGGACAACGCGCGCGCGCGACCAAGCTGCGCCTCGGTTTCGGATGCCGGTACCACCCATTCGCCGAACATAACTACGGCAATGACCAACATCAGCCCGGCCTTCATCGCCGACCCGATAATGCGCGTTACCGAGACGCCTGCCGCGCGCATGGCCACCAATTCGTAATTGAGCGCCAGCGAACTCATGCCCATAAGGGTTCCCACCAGCATCACGACCGGAAACAGTTCGTATATTTTGCGCGGCTGACTGAGAATCACGTATTTAATCAGCTCATATAATCCAAATGTACCTTTGCCGTAATCACCAAGCGCATCGACCAGTACGATAAAAACGAGCAGCGCAAGCAGCACGCTCGTCGCGATCAGCACCCCCAGCATTACGCTGCGCCCGATATGCCGATCGAGGGTCGTGACAATCATCATGGCTTGACGACGCGGGGCAACAAAGGCAGGTTGCGTGCGCGACGCATCAATAGGTAACCCGCGGTGGACGCCAATAAAATATGCACCCACCACAAGCCGATGACCGGGGGAACCTGACCGTTTTTGATCAGCGTCTGGCCAAACCCCAGGAGGTTGGAGTAAATAAAATAAACCAGAATGGCGACAAACACATTGGACAGCCGTCCCCGGCGTACATCGGTGTAGGCGAGCACCAGCGCAAACACCGCAAGCACCAGGACGATGATCGGTTTCGCCATGCGCCAATGCCATTCGGCGACGTGATCCCTGACACGACTGCCAAAGAGCCGGTTCGAGGGCATCCCCGATGTGGTGGTGGCGGGTGACGACCCGACTTTTTTCGGTTCGAGGCGCACGTTGTAGGTCTCGAATTGGAGGATCCGGTAATCGGCTTCCCCCGGAATTCCTTCATAAAGGGTGCCGTTCTTGAACACCAGAAACCTGTCTCCCGTTTTCGGCTCAACAAATGGCTTTCCGAACCTGGCGATGAGCACGCCTCGCTTGTTGTCCCGCAAGCTGGTGGAAAAAACGTTTTTTAGGACGCCGCTTTGGGAATCAATACTTTCAGTGTAAAAAATCCGCCGCCCCTCGGACGATTCGATAAACGCCCCCGGCGCCATGCGGCCGATATCCGGACGGGCGGCGCTTTCGTCTTTCACCCGCTCCATCTGGCTGTACGCCAGCGGGGTGAAATAGAAGGACAGAATCCCGACCGCCAGCGAGACAAAAAGTGCCAACACCATCACCGGACGCAGCAGCTCGAGCAGGCCCACGCCGCACGCCGCAAGCACCGTCATTTCGCTGTCGCGGTACCAGCGGCTAAGAGTCAGAAGAATACCGAGGTAAAGCGCGAGCGGCAGCAGCAAATCCAGACGCTTCAGCATCTGGAGGCCGAGCAAGGTAAACAAGACGGTATCGGTGAAGCGTCCCCCGGCCACACGCCCAAGCAGCGCGGTCATGCCGAAAAAAACCAGCACCACCATGATGACGCCGGTGATCGCCAGCGTCGTCTGGACGGCTTCCCGGTAAAAGGCGCGACGGATAATCACGCGGAAACAGCACCCCCGCGCTTTGACAAATGGCAATCAAACATTGGAAAATGCCGCCTAACAACAGGGTGGGTGGTAAAAATGCGCAAACAGCCCGATTTTCTATACACCGCGGCTCCTAAGAGATTGATCGCACAATGGAACTGCTCCCGTGAGCAACAAAAATATACCATATCTTCCCATTGGGGAACGGCCCATTATCTTGCGGGACAGGCATGGAATTCACCGTAAAAAGCGGCACCCCGGAAAAACAGCGTAGCGGCTGCCTGGTGGTGGGGGTATTCGCGGCGCGCAAGCTTTCCTCCGTCGCCCATCAAATTGACCAAGTCTCGGGCGGCGCGATTTCCGCCATCCTTCGCCGGGGCGACCTCGAAGGCAAGGTCGGGCAATCCCTGCTGCTTCACAATGTCCCGAACATCCCGAGCGAGCGGGTGCTGCTGGTCGGGTGTGGAAAAGAAAAGGCGTTCAATGAAAGCCGCTACCGCGAGGTCACGGCCAAGGCCGTCGACGCGCTCAAGGGCACCGGCGCCACCGAGCTGACCAGTTACCTTACGGAGCTTGACGTCAGGGGGCGCGACATCGCCTGGAAGCTGCGTCAGGCGGTGGAAATCATGGAAGCCGCGCTGTATCGCTTTGAACAACTGAAAAGCAAACCCAACGACAACCGGCGATCGCTTCGCAAGGCGGTGCTTGCGGTGCCCAAACGCAGCGACCTGCCGGCGGGGGATCTCGCCATCAAACAGGGAAAGGCCGTGGCCGCGGGGGTAAGGCTCGCCAAAGACCTCGGCAACCTGCCCGGCAACATCTGCACGCCGACCTATCTTGCCGAGCAGGCCGTCGCCCTTGGGGAACGCCACAACCTCAAGACCACCGTCCTGGAAGAGGCGGACATGCGCGAACTCGGCATGGGTGCCCTGCTGTCGGTGGCGCGCGGCAGCCGCCAGCCGCCGAAGTTTATCATCATCGAATACCGCGGCGGCAAGGAAAACGAGGCGCCGGTTGTGCTCGTCGGCAAGGGACTCACCTTCGACGCCGGCGGCATTTCCATCAAGCCCGCCGCCAACATGGATGAAATGAAGTTCGACATGTGCGGCGGGGCGAGCGTGTTCGGCGTCTTCGAGGCGGCAGCCGAACTGCAACTGCCGCTCAACGTCATCGGCCTTGTTCCAAGCTCCGAAAACCTCCCGGACGGCAACGCCAACAAACCCGGCGATATCGTCACCAGCATGTCGGGACAGACCGTCGAGGTGCTGAACACCGACGCCGAAGGGCGGCTCGTGCTGGCCGACGTGCTCTCGTTGGCCGTTGAACAAGGCGCGGCGCGGATCGTCGATTTGGCCACGCTCACCGGCGCCTGCGTGGTTG
>WGFP01000081.1 GCA_015492195.1 Acidiferrobacterales bacterium | reverse complement strand
CGGATAGGCTTGGCGTTTGCCCGCTTCCCGGAATGCCCCCAGGCGGTCGCCGAAACGTTCCTGCAGGCGCCGCAGAAATTCGGCGTCATCCCAGGAAAGGATGGTATCCACCTCTTGCGGGCGGGCGCTCCAGACCACGGCGCATCGGGTCGCATCCATGGGCAGCAACGCCAACGGCCCGGTTTCGGTAAAACGCTCATACGCGGTATTGCCGTGCGGCTTTTCCGTAACGACCGTGGTAACAATGGCGGTCTGACCGTAATCCACACGCTGCGCCTTGATACCGACGGCCGCGCGCACCGCGGAGTCCGCGCCGTCCGCCGCCACCACCAGCCGGGCGGTCATGGTGCTAACGGCGCCATTACATTTAACCGTAACAACCGCCGCATCGGGTTTAAACGCAACGGCCTCCATCGCGGCCGGGCAAAACAGACGCACGTTTTTAAGCCCCTGCATCGCCTCATACAGAACCGTTCCAAGCACGCGATTTTCCACGACATAACCCAGGGCTTCGATACCGGCATCTCGGGCGTCAAGGCGGGTAAAGCCGAACCGACCACGGTCGGAGATATGGATGCGTTTGATCGGGGCGGCGCCGCGCTGCTGAATCTCGCTCCAGACGCCCATCCCGTCAAAAATACGCTTTGATCCGTAGGCGAGCGCCACGGTACGGGCGCCATTATCACCGGGTTGGGATGGAGTCTTGATCGGAACCGCTTCAACAATCCCTATGCGCAGCCCGCTCTTGCCCAGGGCGCAGGCGAGACTCGCACCGACCATGCCTCCGCCAATAATCAAAATGTCGTATTTATCTTTCATAACTAAAGAAGATGAGACAGGATTAACAGGACTTCTCAGGATTTACAGGAAAAGTATCGTTCATTCTAATCTTGTTAATCCTGTAAATCCTGTCTATTCCATTTTCTTTGCGCCTTAGCGTCTTTGCGTTAAGTAGTATTGCTAACCTCTCATCAACGCCTCGATATCGTCAATGGACTTGGGAACGTCGCGGCTCAATATTTCGTTGCCTTCGCGCGTTACCAGCACATCGTCCTCGATGCGCACCCCGATGTTCCACCACCGCGGATCGATGTCCTCGCCGCCCTCGGCGATATAGATCCCGGGTTCGGCCGTCATCACCATGCCGGGCTCGAGCAGACGCCAGACGTCGTCCACCTTGTAGTCGCCCACATCGTGCACGTCCATTCCCAGCCAGTGGCCGGTGCGGTGCATGTAAAAGCGTTTGTATTTGCCGTTTTCCATAAGATCGTCCACGCTGCCCTTGAGCAGGCCGAGGTCCTTGAGTCCCTCCACCAAAACGCGTATGGCGGTCTCGTGCGGTTCGTTCCAATGTTTGCCGGGACGTATCTGTTCAATCGCTGCAAGCTGCGCGGCCAACACGACTTCATAAATCGCCCTTTGTTCGCCGGTGAATCTTCCATTGACCGGGAAGGTGCGCGTGATGTCAGCGGCATAACCGTCAATCTCCGCACCGGCGTCGATCAACAGCATGTCGCCGTCCTTAAGTTCGGCGCTGTTTTCGGTGTAATGGAGGATGCAGCTGTTCGCGCCCCCGCCGACAATCGGCGGATAGGCGGGATAGTGGCTGCCCCCTTTCATGAATTCATACTGCAGCTCCGCCTGGATCTCGTATTCCATCATCCCCGGACGGCACGTCTGCATCGCGCGCCGGTGCGCCTGCGCCGAGACCTTGCAGGCGCGTTTCATGAGCCGGATTTCCTCCGGCCTTTTAAAGAGGCGCATCTCGTGCAGGATGTGATTCAGGTCGACAAACTCGCCCGGCGCGCTCACGCCGTTGCGCGCCTTGGCGCGGACCTCGTTGACCCAACCCATAAGGTGATTATCAAACTCCGTATTGCGCCCGATGGTATAGAACACCTTTTCCCGGTTCTCCAGAAGACCGGGCAGGATTTCGTCAATGTCGTCGATGGGAAAGGCGTCGTCGGCGCCGTAGATTTCGCGCGCGCCTTCCAGGCCCGCGCGACGGCCCTCCCAGATCTCCTTTTCCGGATTGCGCTCGCGACAGAAGAGGATGTATTCCCCGTGCGTGCGACCCGGCACCAGCACCGCCACCGCCTCGGGTTCGGGAAAATGCGTCAGGTAATAAAAGTCGCTGTCGGGACGATACGGATAATCCACGTCGCGGTTGCGGTTGCGCACCGGTGCGGCAGGGACGATGGCCACGCCGCCGCCCATGTGTTGCATCACCTCGCGACGACGTTTTTGGAAGATTTTCATGTCCATATACGGCCATTATGCCAAAATTCAGACCAAGCGGCGTGTAAGGATATAGAGGAAACGAGAGAGCTTGTTATAATGAGACACGCCCCAGCAGGGGTGGATTTCCGATAGCCGGTATCACAGGGGGGACCAAGCCGCGGGCGGGTATCACGGTTCCCCAACAAGGTAAATGTAAGATAATCAGGTAGTGGCCACCTCAGGAGATCACAGCATGAACAAACTTCGCCGCATTGCCAAACCTGTCAGCCATCTGGTTGTGCTTGGCCTGCTTGTTTTGGGCATCCATCTGCCCGCGGCACAGGCCGGTCTTATCAGCACCGAAACGGTGGTGAACGCCGAGCAGGTTCAGCAGGACCGTGAGCGCCTCCGTGACATGCTCACCCGCGAGGACGTAAAGAACCAATTACTGGCCCGCGGCGTCAGCCCCGACCAGATCGAGGCGCGCGTGGACGGCCTGACCGATTCCGAAGTACAAACACTGGCCGCCAAAATCGATCAGCTTCCCGCGGGTGCCGGCGTTCTGGAGGTAGCGCTGGTCGTCTTTCTCGTTCTGCTCGTGACCGACATTCTCGGTTACACCGATATTTTCCCGTTCGTCAAGAAACCGGCGAAGCGCTGACCAATACCCGCCGGTTTCCGTATCAAAACGATGTGCCGTAAAAAAGCCGTCCGGTTTATTCCGGGCGGCTTTTTAATCATGGGTCTGCTGCTTACGGCCGGTTGCGCCGCCCCTTTGCAGACCGACCGTCTGCTGCAAACCGCGCGCGCCTTTCCGCAACCGGTCGAGCTTTCCGAAGTTCCCTTCTTTCCGCAGGAGGCTTACCAATGCGGGCCGGCGGCGCTCGCTTCCGCCCTGAACTGGACGGGCGTCCCTGCCACCCCCGAGGCGCTCGCGCCGCAAGTCTATCTCCCGGAGCGCAAGGGAAGCCTGCAACTTGAACTGCTCGCCGCCGCGCGCCGCCACGGGCGTATCCCTTATGTATTGCGACCGCAGTTGGAATCGCTTTTCGCGGAAGTCGCCTCCGGTAATCCGGTCCTGGTCTTGCAAAACCTCGGGCTGTCCTGGATTCCCAAGTGGCACTACGCGGTGGTGGTGGGATTCGATCTGCCGCGCAACCAGATCGTGCTGCGCTCCGGTTTGAAACAACGCCACGTGATACCGATTCATGTCTTCGAGCGCACCTGGCGGCGCGGAAACTACTGGGCCACGGTGGTCATGCCGCCGGACCGCCTGCCGCACACCGCCGAAGAGCTTCCCTATCTTCAGTCGGTGGTGCCGCTCGAACGCCTGAAACGCTGGCGCGAAGCCGCCGCCGCCTATAATGCGGCGCTTAAGCGCTGGCCGAAAAGCCTGCCGGCGCAACTGGGACGCGGCAACAGCCTCTACGCCTTGGGGGATCTGCACGGGGCGGAGCAGGCCTTCCGGCAGGCGGTGCGCGACCATCCCGATTCGGTGCCGGCACTCAACAACCTCGCGCAGACCCTGGCCGATCAAGGTCGCTGGCGGCAGGCGGAGCGGGTCGCGCTGCGCGCCGTTGAACTGGGTGGGCCTTTGCTTGACGCGTCCCGGGAAACCCTGGATCAAATCCTGCAACACACAAGCACGAATAATCTCCTCGGACCTGACTAGTCTGTAAGCCGTTGGTCCAGTATTATATTGGCTACATAGGGAACATACGTGTATGCCGCAACGTTGACCCATATCGAACTCGGTTCTATATTGATAACAATATAATTGCCGGTGGAGCACACGTGGAGAGCGATGACTTGAAAAACCTGGAAGGCCGCATCGACGAGCTGATCGATGCCTGCCAGCGGTTGAAACAAGAGAACCTGTCGCTTAAGTCCGAACAGGACAGCCTCAGTGAACAACACGCCAAACTGGTCGAAAAAACCCGCATCGCGCGGGAGCGCATCGAAACCATGATCGGTCGTCTCAAGGCCCTGGAGCGAAGCTGAGGTGAAAGACACAAACGAAGGCGTAACGGTCAACATCCTCGGCAAGGATTTCATGGTCGCGTGCCCCGAAAGCGAACGGGGCGCGCTTATCGCCGCCGCGGATTATCTCGACAAGAAGATGCGTGAAATCCACGCAAGCGGCAAGGTCATCGGCACCGAAAGAGCCGCGATCATGGCGGCCCTCAACATCACCAACGAACTGCTGGAATTGCGGGGCCGGGGCGGCCTTTCCGTTGACGCGTCCCAAAAACTCAAGTTTCTGCAAAATAAAATTGACGCCGCCCTGCGCTGGGATGCGCAGCCCCAACAATAGGTATATCATTGGAGTTGCGCCCCCTGCGGTGTGCGTGCTGTTCCAGAAATCCTTTGAACCTATCAGTATGCCAAGGGAACCGGAATAGGAGGTGCTGTTGAGCAAGTCCGCCTCGTAGCGGAAAGCCTGATGCATCCCTGAGGCTCCCACTTGAACCTCACGGTTCAAGGCGACGGTGCGGCACGGCACTCGCGGAGGGCGCCATTTCGTATTCACCAGCCGGTTTCTCAGTGCCCACAATAAAATCAAAAGCCGACCTGCGCCGAACCCTGCGCGCCAAACGCAAAGCCCTGTCACACGCGGAACAGCGAGCCGCGGCGAACCGGCTTGCCGCCAATATCGCCGGGGTGCGCCTGTTCCTGGTCAGCCGGCGCATCGCCTGCTATCTCCCGCACGACGGGGAGATCGACCCCGGCAAGATCATGCAGCGCATCTGGCGCATGGGCAAAACGTGTTACCTGCCGGTGCTCCCCCGTCTTTCCCGCGACCGCCTGTGGTTCGCCAAGGCCTTGCCCGGCATGAAAATGACCCGCAACCGTTACGGCATCCTGGAGCCGGCGGTGCCGGCGCGGGAACTGGTGCGGGCCAAGGAACTCGACCTGATTCTGATGCCGCTGGTCGGCTTCGACCGCAATGGCAATCGCCTCGGGAGGGGCGGCGGTTTCTACGACCGCAGTCTTCAATATCTGCACGGCCGCCTGCACAGAAACAAACCGCGTTTGCTGGGGTTGGCGCACGATTTCCAACGGGTGGAGACGCTGGATCCGGACCCGTGGGACATACCGCTTGCCGGGATCGTGACCGACAAAGCAATTTATCTTTCCCCGAATCAATAATCGACCGACCCTGTTCATCTCTTATGAACTACTGGCTGATGAAATCCGAACCCAATGGCTTCAGCATCCGCGACCTCAAGGCCAGCCCCAAGAAGACCGAACACTGGGACGGCGTGCGCAATTACCAGGCGCGTAATTTCCTGCGCGCGATGCGCCGCGGCGATCAGGCGTTCTTTTACCATTCCAACTGCAAGGAGCCGGGCGTCGTCGGGATCGTCCGGATAGTGCGCGAGGGATATCCGGACTTCACCGCATTCGATCAGAAGAGCCCCTATTACGATCCCAAAAGCACGCCGGAGAAACCGGTTTGGTACATGGTGGACGTGCGCCTGGTGCGGGAGTTCAAACACCCCGTTCTGCTTACCGAGATCAAACAACACCCGGTGCTCAGAAACATGCGGTTGGTGCAGCGCGGCAACCGCCTGTCGGTCATGCCGGTCACGGC
>WGFP01000080.1 GCA_015492195.1 Acidiferrobacterales bacterium | reverse complement strand
GAATTATTCCCCGAATTTAATCAACAAATCCAGACAACCATCATGGCAACCGCAAGCACGGCAACCAACCTAAGCGGACTGGCATTAAGGCTGGTGCGCGACAATCTATTGAGCGCAAGCGATGCCGGCCGCATACAATCCGAGGCGCATAGCAAAAGGATTCCATTCGTAACCCACCTGGTTGAAAGCAAAAAGCTCGATGGGGCCACCGTGGCCAGGGTCGCGTCGGAGGAATTCGGGGTTCCCCTGTTTGACATCAACGCGCTCGACCTGGAAACGGCCCCGATCAAACTGGTCGGCGAAAAGATCCTGCGCCGGCATCGTGTCCTACCTCTCCACAAACGCGGCACCCGGCTCTACGTTGCCATCGGCGATCCCACGAACTTACAGGCCCTGGATGAAATCAAATTCAACACGGGATTGGGCGCTGATCCCATCCTGGTCGAGGAAGACAAGCTCGCGGTGGCTATCGAAAAATGTCTCGAGGCCAACGATATCAGCCTCATGGACATCGCCTCGGACGAAAGCCTGGAAAATCTGGAACTCATTGCCGATCAGGAAGAAATAGACCAAGCCGCCATCAACGAGGAAGGCATTAACGACACGCCGATTGTCAAGTTCGTCAACAAAGTGTTGATGGATGCTATCAATCGGGGTGCCTCTGATATTCATATCGAACCCTACGAAAAAAGCTATCGTGTGCGTTACCGGCAGGATGGAATTCTGCACGAAGCCGCCAATCCACCGCTGGCATTGGCGGCGCGAATCGGCGCGCGCATAAAGATTCTTTCCAGACTTGATATTGCCGAGCGTCGCGTGCCTCAGGACGGACGCATGAAAATGCGTATTTCAAAGAATCGCGCGATTGATTTTCGTGTCAGCACCCTTCCCACCTTGTGGGGCGAAAAAATCGTGATGCGTATTCTCGATCCGGCATCCGCCACTTTGGGCGTTGAAAAACTGGGGTTTGAAGAAAATCAAAAGAACTTGTTTTTGGAGACGATCCATCGTCCTTATGGCATGGTACTGGTCACCGGCCCCACCGGTAGCGGCAAAACGGTCACCCTGTATACGGCATTAAATATTCTAAATACTCCCGATACGAATATTTCGACGGCCGAAGATCCCGTTGAAATCAATGTCGCCGGCATCAACCAGGTCAACATCAACGAAAAAGCGGGGCTGAATTTCGCCAATTGCTTGCGCGCCTTCTTGCGCCAAGATCCGGATGTCATCATGGTCGGTGAGATACGCGACCTGGAAACCGCTGAAATTGCCATCAAAGCCGCTCAGACCGGTCATATGGTGCTTTCCACCCTGCATACAAATGATGCGCCGGCCACGTTAACCCGTTTGGTAAACATGGGCGTTCCGCCGTTTAACATCGCGTCGGCGGTAAATCTGATTATCGCGCAACGATTGGCGCGCCGACTGTGTACGCAGTGCAAACAACCGCTTGATCTTCCCAAGGAGGCCCTGATCAAGGCCGGTTTCAAGAAAAGCGAACTCGACACGCTCACGATTTACGAACCGGTCGGCTGCGACATGTGTAATGAGGGCTACAAAGGACGCGTGGGCATCTATCAAGTCATGCCGGTCAGCGACGAAACCGGCAAGATTATCATGAGCGGCGGCAATCAGCTTGACATCGAAAATCAGGCGATTAAAGAAGGGGTATTGGATCTGCGTCAATCCGGACTGAATAAAGTGCGCGCGGGCGTCACCAGTCTGGCGGAGATCGAACGGGTTACCAACCAATAAATATGGCCACCGCAACCGCGAAAAAACCGAAACTCGATGCCTTCGCCTGGGAGGGGGTCGATAAACAGGGCAAGAAAGTCAAAGGCGAGATGGAGGCCGCGAGCGCCGCCTTCGTGAAGGCCACACTGCGTCGTCAGGGGATTAACCCGCTTAAGGTGGCCAAGCGCGCGAAGCCCCTGTTCCAGATCAAGAAAAAGATCACACCCAAGGATATCTCCGTGTTTACCCGCCAGCTCGCTACCATGTTGATTGCCGGCATTCCCATCGCCCAGGCCTTTGATATCGTCGGCAAGGGCCACGAAAACCCGAGCATGCAAGAACTTATTCTGAGCATCAAACAAGATGTGGAGTCCGGTACGAATCTGACACAAGCGCTGGGGAAATACCCGTTATATTTTGACGCGCTCTACTGCAACCTCGTCGCCGCCGGGGAACAGGCCGGTATTCTCGACGGTATTCTGGAGAAACTCGCCACCTACAAGGAAAAAATCGAGGCCATAAAAAGCAAAATCAAATCGGCGCTGTTTTATCCGACCGCCGTGATTGTCGTGGCCTTTATCATTACAGCGGTTCTGCTGGTATTTGTGATTCCGCAATTCGAGAGCCTGTTCCAGGGTTTTGGGGCGGATCTCCCGGCGCTCACCAAGATGGTAATCGCCCTCTCGCGCGGTTTTCAGGAATGGTGGTGGGCAATCATCGGTGGAATTGTCGGCACCGTTGTTTTCATCGGCTACAGCTATAAGCGCTCGCCAAAAATGCAACATGCCCTGGATCGGACCTTGCTGCGCATGCCCGTCATCGGCGAGATCGTCAGGAAAGCCACGATCGCCCGGTTCTCACGCACGCTTTCAACAATGTTTGCCGCCGGCGTGCCCTTGGTGGAGGCCCTCGACTCCGTGGCCGGCGCAAGCGGCAATCGCGTCTACTACGAAGGGACGCTCGCCATCAAATCCGACGTCAGTACCGGCACGCAATTGCAGGCGGCCATGAACAACACCGGTCTGTTTCCCAACATGGTCGTGCAGATGGTCGCCATCGGCGAGGAGTCCGGCGAACTCGACGCCATGCTCGCCAAGGTCGCGGACTTTTATGAACAAGAAGTCGATGATGCGGTAGCCGGAATGAGCAGCCTGCTGGAACCCATCATCATGGTATTTCTTGGCGTGGTGATCGGCGGCCTGGTTGTCGCAATGTACCTGCCGATCTTCAAGATCGCCGCCGTCGTCTAATTCTTATATTTAGTGATCCCTATGGTGATGCGTTTAGCCGGGTACAAGGCGGCCCGGGAAACATATATTGCCGCGCCGGGCCGTAACACGACATGCCTGATATGGCATATTGAGGTCAAACGATGAGCGTCACGCAATTCTTTGGTGATTATCCCGTCATGTTTCCGCTTCTGGCGGGCGTACTGGGACTGATTATCGGGAGCTTCCTAAACGTCGTCATCCACCGCCTCCCAATCATGCTGGATCGTAAATGGCGCGAACAATGCCAGGAACTGACCGAAACCGGACGTTCATCACCGGAAAGGGAGACCTTCAATCTCATCCGGCCCCGCTCCCGCTGTCCCCACTGCGGTCATCCCATTTCCGCGCTGGAAAACATCCCCGTTTTGAGTTTTATTTGGCTTAAAGGGAAATGCTCCGCCTGCGGCCGGCCCATTTCCCGGCGCTATCCGGCGATCGAATTACTTACCGCTATCCTGTCTTTAGTCGTCGCCTGGCGCTTCGGGTTCGGTACTGCCGCCCTGGGGGGATTGATTCTGGCATGGGCCTTAATCGCGCTCGCCTTCATCGATTACGACCGGCAACTGTTGCCGGATGACATTACTCTGCCATTATTATGGCTGGGCCTGTTGCTGAATAGCTTTGCCGTCTTCACCTCTCTGCAATCCGCCGTCATCGGCGCCATCGCCGGTTACGTATCACTGTGGGGCGTGTACCAGCTTTTCAAACTCATTACCGGCAAAGAAGGAATGGGATACGGGGACTTCAAGCTGTTCGCCGCACTCGGCGCCTGGTTGGGGTGGCAGAATCTGCCGCTTGTCATTTTACTTTCTTCGCTGCTCGGCGCAGTGGTCGGCCTCGCCTTCATTCTCTTTTTTGGACGTGACCGTCACCTGCCGATTCCATTTGGACCGTTTTTGTGTTTCGCCGGCTGGATCGCCTTGCTCTGGGGCGATCATATTACTCGGTTTTATCTTCAGATTGCGCGCTTTTCCTGAGCTTTTCAGTATAATCTCCCGTTATGCTAGCCATCGGGCTCACAGGGGGGATCGGCAGCGGTAAATCCACAGCGGCGTCACTCTTCGCCAAGCAGGGCATCCCTATTATCGATACGGATGCAATCGCACATCAGCTGGTGGCGCCCGGACAACCGGCCTACACGGAAATCGTCAATGCCTTCGGCGAAGCAATCCTTGATAAAGAACGGCAACTCGACAGAAAGCGCCTTAGGGACCGCGTATTTAACAATACCGCGGAACGCAAGCGTCTTGAGGCGATTTTGCATCCCAAGATACGTGAAGAAATCCAAAACCAGCTGGGCGCCCTCGATGCGCCGTATTGTATTGTCATCATTCCGCTGCTGATCGAGGCAAAGTTTACCGACCTCGTCGATCGCGTCCTCGTCATCGACGCGGAGGAAGAACTTCAAGTCACACGCGCCTGTAAACGCAGCGGAATGAGTGAGCCGGAAATTCGGAAAATCATGGCGGCACAAATCAGTCGCACTGAAAGATTAAAAGAGGCGGATGATATTATTCAAAACAACTCATTCATGAATCACCTTGAGAATGAGATCGCCCGCCTGCATACCCAATATCTCACCCTGTCCCAACGAAAGAAGGATTAATCCTTCATAAGCGCCGCCACCGCCTCCTCGATGGCGTCTTCCCGCCAGATGCCGCTGATCATGGCAAGACCCTGAGCGCCGGCATCGCGTGCCTGCGGTAGATCCTGCGGCCGCATCCCGCCCAAGGCATAAACCGGGATGGCCGCCTCTGCGCAGAGATCACGGAACGTTTCCCATCCGAGCGGCTCAGTCTCGGGGTGACTGGCGGTCCTGGCCACCGGCGACAGCACCGCAAAATCCACATCAAGACGTGTGGCCTGCTCGAGCTCGCCTGCGTCATGGCACGAGGCGGCCACCAAGAGTTCCGGCCCCAGGGGGCGTTGCCGTAAACTCATAAGACGCTGGCGGTTGAGGTGCACGCCATCGGCGTCTGTAACGCCGACCAGACCCGGGTCGGCATTCAGCAGAAGCTTCGCGCCATAGCGATGACACAATGCCGCCGTTTCCTTGGCGCGCGCCTGGTAATCCGACTCGGACAGATGCGGTTCACGTAATTGAACGAGCCGCGCTCCGGCCCTGAGCGCACGCTCAAGGCGTTCTACGAAATTCTCCCAACAATCGAATCGCCTTGAATCAGTGATCAGATATAAAGGGGGCAGCTGTAGTTTACGAAAAATAGGGCGGTTGGCCGCGGGAAAATCCGACACATTCAATTCATCCAGTGCGACCCAGCGTACTTTCTGGCCCTCACTTCCGCGCGGCGATCCACTGTAGGCGGTCACCCGCCAGGCATCAAGGAGCACGCTTCGGTCGGCATAGGCGTGGCGGGTTTTGATAAACGGCTCCGCCGTGCGTACCTCGATCCCAAGCTCCTCGCGCAATTCACGGACAAGAGCTTCGAAAACCGTCTCTTCAGGCTTGACCTTGCCGCCGGGAAATTCCCATTTGCCGCCCTGATGCGTGTCCTCGGATCGCCGGCTGATGAGGACCTTTCCGTCACCAGCAATAATTCCGACCGCAATGTGCAAGATCACTCCGGAAGAGTTCGTCTGTAAAATATGATCAGGTTCGATACTCTGCATTGATACGGACATAATCGTGCGACAAATCGCTGGTCCAGATGCGCGCCTTGTGGGTACCCGCACCCAGCGAGACACGCACATGAATTTCCTGACCATTCATCACCGCTTGACCCTTGGCCTCCGAATAGTCATCGGCCAAGGCGCCGTTTCTCACCACGCAGACGTCGTTTAAATAAATGGAAACCGCGTCCACCTTGAGCTTGGCGACATTGGCGCGCCCGACCGCGGCAAGGAGGCGCCCCCAGTTGGGATCACCGGCAAAAAAAGCGGTTTTGACAAGCGGTGAATGTGCAATAGTGTAGGCCACTTCCAGACAATCGGTTTCAGTGGCCCCATCGGTCACATCAATAGTGATGAATTTCGTCGCGCCCTCGGCGTCACGGATAATCGCCTGGGCCAATTCTGCAAACACCTCTGAAATCGCGCGCGTAAATTCACCAAAGGCCGCCTCGTTGGAAACCGCAATTTCCGGATTCTGCGCCTTTCCGGTCGCGAGCAACACACAGGCGTCGTTGGTCGACGTATCCCCGTCCACCGTGATGCGGTTGAAGGTTTCGTTGACCGCCGCGGTGATGCATTTCCGGAGCGCTTGCGGAGCGACCTTGGCGTCGGTCGCCACAAAGGCCAGCATCGTCGCCATATCGGGGCGGATCATGCCGGCCCCTTTGGCAATGCCCGTTATCGTGACGGTGTGGGAGTCGATCATTATCCGGCGCGAGCATCCCTTGGGCACGGTATCCGTGGTCATGATGCCGGCGGCGGCCTCCGCCCATCCCGCTTCCTGTAAATTGGCAACACACGCCGGGAGACCGGCCAGTATCTTATTCACGGGCAACCGTTCACCGATGACACCGGTGGAAAACGGCACGATTTCAACGGGCGTGCAGTGAAGCGTTTTCCCCAGGGCCCGGCAGCAGGAAAGGGCGTCCTCCAGGCCCGGCGCGCCGGTCCCGGCATTGGCATAACCGGTGTTGATTAAAAGTGCGCGCGGCGCGGCCCGCGAGAGATGCTCGCGGGCGAGCACGACCGGCGCGGCGCAGAAACGATTACGGGTAAATACGCCGCCGGCGACCGTTCCCGGCGCGCACTCGATCACAACCAGATCACGCCGCCCCGGCTCCCGCAGCCCGGCGGCGGCGGTCCCAAGACGAATGCCCGGTACGGGGTGAAGGGTGGACAAACCAGATAAGCCTACGGCCATGTCAGTAGCAAGTTTCAAGTAGCAAGAAATACGTAGCTAACCGAATTTACTCGCAACTTGCAACTTGCTACTTGCTACTGCAGCCGCCCGTGACAATGTTTATACTTTTTACCGGAACCGCAGGGACAGGGTTGATTGCGTCCGATCTTCGGCTGTTGGCGCACAACGGGTTTACGCGCTACGGCCACGCCACCCTCTCCCTCTTCCGGTTGATTCTCTTCCGCCAACGAGGGATGCAAATAGTGCATTTCCTGCGGCTGGCGGCCCTGCGCCTCCAGGGCTTCCACATCTTCTTTTTCCTGAATCTGCAAACGGGTCAACAGAACAATTACCTCTTGTTTGATTCTGGATAACATGTCGGAAAACAGCTCAAACGCCTCGCGCTTGTATTCCTCTTTGGGATTCTTCTGGGCGTAACCGCGCAGATGTATTCCCTGGCGTAAATAATCCATGGCGGCAAGATGATCCTTCCACTGGGTATCCAACACCTGCAACATGACGGCCTTCTCCAGATGGCGCATGACTTCTGTCCCGATGGCCTCGGTCTTTTCGGCATGTCTGGTCTCGAACTCTTTGAGAATCCGGGCGCGCAGCTTTTCCTCATCCAGATCCGACTCCTGCGCAAGCCACTGGGAGATCGGCAGCTTAAACCCGAATTCGCGGTCCAGATTCTCCTCCAAGCCCGCAACGTCCCACTGTTCTTCCAGGCTCTCCGGCGGAATATATTGGGAAATAAGGTGGTTCACGACGTCGTGGCGGATGCTCTTGATGCTGTCCGAGATGTCGTCCACCTCCATCAGGCGGTTGCGTTGTTCGTAGATAACCTTGCGCTGGTCATTGGCGACGTCGTCATATTCGAGCAATTGCTTGCGGATATCGAAATTTCGACCTTCGACCTTGCGTTGCGCGTTCTCAATCGCGCGCGACACCCACGGGTGCTCAATCGCCTGGCCTTCCTCCAGCCCCAGTCGCTGCATCAGCCCGGAAACCCGCTCGGATCCGAAGATACGAAGCAGGTCGTCTTCGAGCGACAAATAGAAACGCGAAGAGCCCGGATCGCCTTGTCGCCCGGAACGTCCGCGCAGCTGGTTATCGATGCGACGTGACTCGTGGCGCTCGGTACCGATCACGTGCAAACCGCCGGCCTCAAGAACCTGGTTATGACGCTTCTCCCAATCCTCGCGGACTTTTCTGCGTTTTTCTTCCCCGTCTCCCACGGCCGCCAACTCCATGGCCAGGTTGCCGCCAAGCACGATGTCGGTGCCGCGGCCGGCCATGTTTGTGGCGATGGTAACGGCGCCCGGGCGGCCGGCCTCCGCCACGATCTGCGCCTCGTGCTCATGGTGTTTGGCATTGAGCACTTGATGCGGAATTTTCTCCTTCTCCAACAATCGCGACAATCGCTCCGAGGATTCGATCGAAATGGTGCCCACTAAAACGGGTTGCCCGCGTTGGTAACAATCCTTGATGTCGGCAATGATCGCGGCGTGTTTCTCTTCCGTGGTGCGATAGATCTGGTCGCCCATATCCGCGCGGATCATCCGCTTATGGGTCGGAATGACCACCACCTCCAGACCATAAATCTGCTGGAATTCAAATGCCTCGGTATCGGCGGTGCCGGTCATGCCGGAGAGCTTGTTATAAAGACGAAAGTAATTCTGAAAGGTAATGGTGGCCAGGGTCTGATTTTCGTTCTGGATCCGTACCCCTTCCTTGGCTTCAACCGCCTGGTGCAGCCCTTCCGACCAGCGCCGGCCCTGCATCATGCGTCCGGTGAACTCGTCGATGATAATGACCTCGTTATCACGAACAATATAATCCACCTCGCGCTTATACAACGCATGCGCGCGCAGGGCGGCATTGAGGTGGTGCATCAATGCCAGATTGGAAACGTCATAAAGGCTGCTCCCGGATTCCAACAAACCGGCCTGTGCCAGCAGCTTTTCCACCTTCTCATGCCCCGCCTCGGTAAGAAACGCCTGGCGGGTTTTTTCATCCACGGTGTAATCGCCGGGACCGCCCTCCGTTTCCTGCTTCTGAAGCTTGGGAATAATGGCGTTGATCTTGTAATAAAGATCCGTGCTCTCCTCGGCCGGCCCCGAAATAATCAGCGGGGTGCGCGCCTCGTCGATCAGAATGGAATCCACCTCATCCACGATCGCAAAATTCAGCCCGCGCTGCACCCGGTCCTCGGCACGAAACGCCATGTTGTCGCGCAGATAATCGAAACCGTATTCGTTGTTGGTGCCGTAAGTGATATCCGCGCCATAGGCCTCACGTTTTTCCTCGGTATTCTGCCCCGAAACCACCACGCCCACGCTCAGGCCCAGAAATTTGTAAATCTTTCCCATCCAGTCGGCGTCACGCCGGGCCAG
The DNA here is from genome assembly GCA_015492195.1 of Acidiferrobacterales bacterium. GTDB lineage: Bacteria > Pseudomonadota > Gammaproteobacteria > Acidiferrobacterales > Sulfurifustaceae > S146-88. The sequence goes on along the minus strand of WGFP01000080.1, from coordinate 804 downwards.
ATAGTCGTTGACGGTCACCACGTGCACCCCTTGGCCGGAGAGCGCGTTCAAATAGGCCGCAAGCGTCGCCACCAGGGTTTTGCCTTCACCGGTGCGCATCTCCGCAATCTTGCCCTGATGCAACACCAAGCCGCCGATCAATTGCACATCGAAGTGGCGCTCCCCCAGGGTGCGTTTCGCCGCCTCCCTGACCACGGCAAATGTCTCGGGTAACAACGTGTCCAGACTTTCCCCCTGGGATACACGGCCTTTAAATTCATCGGTTTTCGCGCGCAGGTCCGCGTCCGACAGGGGAGCAATTTCCGCCTCCAGAGCATTGATGCGCGCCACGGTGCGCTGCATGCGTTTAAGCAGACGGCTGTTGCGGCTGCCGAAGATTTTGGTAAGCGTTTTTGTGATCATAAACGGCGTGCAAACATCACGCAGGTAATGCCTGAAAGGCGGGGATTATGGAGGAAAAGCCGGACGACTTGAAGCGCGGAACCGTCGCGAATATGCCTTACTGCCGCAAATACCCCCCCGGATTCACCGCCCGCCCGTTCTTCACCACCTCAAAGTGCAGGTGCGGGCCGGTGGAACGCCCCGAGGTGCCCACCCGGGCGATCGGCTGGCCGCGGGTGACTTTATCGCCCACCTTCACCAGGGTTTGGCTGGCGTGGGCATAACGGGTGACCAAGCCCGAGCCGTGGGTGATCTCCACCAACAGCCCGTAGCCGGCCTTTTTCCCGCTGTGGGTGACCACCCCGTCGCCCAAGGCGTGGATCGGGGAATTGAGCCGGCCGGCGATGTCCACGCCCTCGTGGT
>WGFP01000079.1 GCA_015492195.1 Acidiferrobacterales bacterium | reverse complement strand
GGCTTAACGCTTATGAGATCGGCCAAACAGTCTGGTATCGGCGTGGATCGCATTGACCGCACGATTGAGGCCCGCTCGGATTTCATTCTGGTGGCTGGAAGTAAGCGCGGGCGACGATATTCGCTAAATAATCGGGGTCTTGCCGAGGCGGAAAAGTTAATCCGGCAAATGGTGGAATGAAAAGGCCGGGTGGATAGGAGCCACCCGGCCCAACGCACTTTACCAGGAATTAGCATGGAAACCGTATGGCAAGAGTGCGTACATAGTTTCTCACATTTATTGCCACAAAGGAAGTATAAGGAGAATACGATGATACCAGATTGAGGCCGGTCCGGCGGCCCTAACCCAAGCGACAGATGATGGTATCCAGCGCTAACTAGAGTCCCATCATCTGCCGACCCGGACGGACCACTACTAGGGGGCCTGTGGTGAAATAGGTAGACACGCCGGTTTTGGGAACCGGTGGGACGCCTTTGTCGAGGCACACGTCCCGTGTCGGTTCGATCCCGGCCAGGCCCAAACCCCCTAGGCCCAATTTCACTATATACGCCTAAATGGCCGGAAATCAAGCTGTTTTAACTGGTTCCCGGTAGCGTAGGCGTTTGCCTGCTGCCTTTTGGATGGCCAATACCGTCCTTTCGCCATCCTCCATTTTGCGCGTGTTGTAGCGGTACTGGAATTCAGACACATAGCGGTGAAGGTGCTTTTTACTGACCGCGTGGAAGGTGCCCATCATTCCGCGCTTCAAGATTGAAAAAAAGCCTTCCACTGTGTTCGTGGTGATATCGCCTACCGCGTAGACCCCGTCACAATGCTTGATCCGATCGTGACCGCCCTCGAATTTTGGATGCAAGCCTTTATAAAACGGGGCATCGTCCGTAATAAGACGAGCGCTCTTATGGACGTTCTGCCTGATGACCTGCCGCAGGTTCTTGGCGTTAACCTTGGGAAGGGTCAGCGCCCGGACATTGCCACCACGTTGAACCAAGGCCACCACCGGGGCCTTATCCGTGCCACGTCCCATCTTGGCCTTGTTATGCGGTCCTTTATGACGGGGCTTTCCGCCCACATAGGTTTCGTCCACTTCCACAATTCCGGTTAACTGTTCTGGCTCGGCCAGATCGTCGGCCATCGCGTAGCGAATCCGGTGCATCATGAACAAAGCAGACTTGTAGGAAAGCCCCGTCTGGCGTTTAATTTGTAGGGCGGAAACACCTTTTTTAGAGGCACAAGCCGCCCAAAACGCATAACACCAATGGCGCAAAGGAATGCCCGAATCCTCGAACACCGTCCCGACCCTGACCGTGTACTGCTTGTCACAGTCACGACAGCGCCACAGGTAACGCTTGTTCCGCTCACCGTCGCGGCCCTTCATCTGGTATACATCCATCGAGCCACAATGGACACAGCCCGGATGATCGCCCCACCGTTGAGCCTCAAGGAAGGCCACGGCAGCGGATTCGTCCGAGCAAGCCTTTGGCAGGTTCCTGACGATCTCGCTTTTATCCTTGGCGATTTTGGGGGTTTTCTGTTTCATGGACACAGCATACCCCATTATTATATTTGAGTCAAGTATAATATTAATAGCCCCTAGGAAACAACCTCTTGACCCTTAAAAACAAGCTATTTGCGTCAAGTACACACTTCCGAAAAAATCTACAGCACTGGCTGTTGCCCGGAAATTGCCCGCTGTGCGCCGCGCGGGCACCGCGGGGGCGGGACCTGTGTCCCGACTGTGAGCGCTCACTGCCGTATCTCTCCGCCGTCTGCCGGCGGTGCGCCGCGCCGTTCCACCATCCCGAGGCTTCAGGCGGTCATTGCGGCCGGTGTCAGAAACAACCGCCCGCGTTTGCCCGCGCCGAGGCGGCATTCGAATACGCCCCACCCGTGTCCCAGCTGATCCAGGACCTGAAGTATCACCGTCAACTCTATAACGCGCGTATCCTGGGACAATATCTGGCGGCCCACCTCGAAACCCGGAACCATCAATTGCCGGACGTGATGGTCCCGGTGCCGCTCCATCCCGCACGCCTGCGGGAAAGGGGCTATAACCAGGCGCTGGAACTGGCCCGGCCCCTTGCCAGGCGATTGCAATTGCCGCTTAAACCCGGTGCCGTCCGACGAATCCGCGCGACACCGCCACAGACGCAGTTGCCGCGTAAACTGCGAGAGAAAAATGTCCGTGGCGTGTTTCGCGTTGACACGGATGTGGAAAGATTGCGGGTGGCGATTGTCGACGACGTGATGACCAGCGGCCACACCGTCAACGCCCTGGCGGCGTGCCTGCGCAAAGCCGGCGCAGCGGAAGTCGTGGTGTGGGTGGTGGCGAGAGCCTAAATACAGTTGCTAAGCAGCAAGATACAAGTATCAAGAAAAATAAAAAATCTTTCTATTTGTTGCTTCCCACTTGTAACTTGAAACTTGTTACTTATCTTCTATCGCCGCTATCCGCCGTTCAACATAGCGAATCAGTTTCGGGGTCAGGCTGCCGCTGTATCGTGCGCGGGTATACGCCTTGATCGCCTCACCCCAGTTCTCCTCGGCTTCGAGCGAAATTCCCAAACCCAACCACCACCGGCCCGCTTCAGGTCGCAGACTGATCGCGCGTTTGAAGGCCTTAACGGCATCGGCGTGACGTCCCGCACGCTGGTAGAGCGTGGCCAGAAACGCCATGTACTCGCCGTCAGAGTGTGCGGCCTGCTGCGCGCCTTCCATCAATTGCAAGGCCTGTTGGTCTGTGCCTTGTTCCACGTGGATGCGCGCAAGCAGTTGCACGAAGGGATAATACCGGGGTGCCTTTTTAATTCCCTCCTCCAGTAATTGTTTGGCCTCGCGCCAACGGCCGTTTCGCAACGAGAGACCGACCAGCACCTCGCGTGCCTTGGCATGACGGGGGTTGACGGCAAGCGCCGATCGCAAACGGGCCTCGGCGTCACCCAGGCGTCCCTGTTGCAAGTAACGCGCAGCCTGACGGTAGTGGTTTTCCGCCTTCTGTTCGACGGTCAAAGGCGTGACTTTTTTCTCCAGCACTCCGCTTCCCGTTGCGCCGCCATCATCCCGCACAACGGCTGACGCCGTATCTTTCTGCGTGGAAGATGTCGCGGCGGTTTTTGTTGCAGCGGCGGGGAGTTGTCCCGATGGGGACAGACGCAACCGTTGTCCGGCGTAAATGGTGTAGGGCGGATCAATATTGTTCCAGGCGGCCAGTTCTTCGTAACGATGACCGGTTTTGGCGGCAATGCCGTAGAGCGAGTCGCCCTTGACGACGGTATAGTAACCGCCTGTGGTTTGCGCCGATTGCCCCGGTCCAGGCGGCGCAGAAGTCTGTTTTCCTTCTTCCTCGACCTCGGCCACAACTTTGGAGGCGGAGACGACGGCCGGCGGCTCTTGCGGGACTGCTGCGGGTTCAACCGCCTCCTTTGCCTCCTCGGCTTCGTGGACGGCCCGTCCCTCGACCCCTTCCGCCGGCGGCGCGGCGGCGGCAACCCTGGGCTCAGGTGCAGGGACGGAAGACACGGCGGGTTGTTCCTGTACCGGCTTCGGTTTTGCGGGTTTGGCAACAGCGACCGCCGTTTGGGATGCCTGGATCGGCGACTCAGGGTCGGCGAAAAAACCGTCGCCCCATTGGGTCCATGCGTAATAACCAACGCCTGCTCCGCCAAGAAGCAGAAGCACTACGCCCATCCGCCCTCGTGCACGTACGCGCGGCAGCTTGACGGGACGGAGATCTTCGTAAACGGGTTTGGGGCTGGTGCTGCTTTCCGGGATATTCTTTCGCTCTTCCAGATTTTGCAGCATTTTGTTGATCAGGCTCACATCCACCTACCCCATATCAGAACTCCCGCGGTAATCATCAACGTGGCGACCAGTGACGCTATGTACCTCAGCACCCGTGCGCCGATCGAGCTCGCGTTTCTCGTCGACTCGGTATCGGCAACGGCCAATCGCACATGTTTTTCTTTAATGCGGTGCGCGCCTTCCCCAAAGGCCGCCAACATTGACTTATGCGCAAGGACATTGACCAGGCGCGGTATCCCCCTGCTGGCTTTGTACATGCGCTTAACCGCGTCATGGGCGAACAGCCGCGGCCCGCGATAACCGGCAACGCCCAAACGGTGGGAGAGATAGAACTCCACCTCGCTTAAATTGAACGGCATGAGTACACAGGAAAAACTGATCCGCTGCTTGAGTTGACGGATGGAAGGCCGATCGAGTCGATCATCCAGTTCCGGCTGGCCGAAAAGAACCACCTGCAAGAGCTTGCGTCGTTCGGTTTCCAGGTTGGTCAAAAGCCGCAGTGATTCCAACGTCACGGCCGGGATGGCCTGGGCTTCGTCCATGCAAAGCACGACCCGTTTCCCTTTGGAATAGGTCTCAATCAGATATTTGGTCAGAAGTTTGAGCAGCTGATGCTGATTAATGTGCTGCGGATATTGAATGCCCAACTCATCCGCGATCGCGCACAAAAGGGTCATGGGCTGCAGGTAAGGATTCGGGATATAGGCGGTGACATAATCATTATGGTCCAAGGCGCTCAGGAACTTACGGCACAACAGCGTCTTGCCGGTGCCGACCTCGCCGATCACCTTCATAAACCCCTCGCCGCTTCGTATCGCCACCAGCAGGGTATTCAGCGCCTCTTGGTGCGAGGCGTGAGCGAAAAAAAAGCTGGTATCCGGCGTGATCGTAAACGGCAGCTCTTTTAACCCGAAATGCGTTTGGTACATTTGCGTCCCCCAATCCGTAAACGACACTCTTTTAATGACACCGCTTGTTTACCTCTCACGCTTCGTTGTCGAATGCATCAGGATCCGATCCTGATCTTTTGCAATCGTTGTTGGGACTCATCGACGATATCGCCCCATTCCTGACCGAAATTGATCACCGTGGGTTTAAGCAGAATTACCAGCTCCTTCTTGACCCGGGTGACCTTTTTATGCCGGAACAGATGGCCGATGATGGGAATGTCGCCGAGCAGCGGCACCGACGCATTTTCATCGGTGCTGGCTTCCTTCATCAGGCCGCCGATCACAATCACCTGGCCGCTTCGCGCCCGCACGATGTTATCGGATTCCTGGATGGTGCTGAGCGCAAGCGGCAGGTTGAAGGCCCTTCCTGACACGTTGAAGCTCTTATCCTTCTGGGTCACCGTGCTCACCGACGGATGAATGTGCAGGATGATATTGTCCGATTCGTCGATTTGCGGCGTGACGTCAAGCACGATGCCGGAGAAAAACGACGTAAGCGTCACAGTGGGCGTGGATGTCGTGACGATGCCGCCGGATACTACGGATTCGGTGCTCGATACGCCGGTCACGAAGAATTCGTCGCCGCCGATCTTGATCACGGCCTTTTGATTGTTCACCGTCGAAACCCGCGGGCTGGACAAGACCTGCACCTCGCCCTGGCTTTTTAACAATTCAATAAACGCCGAAAACTTGCTGCCTTTGACGGCGATCGTGAAAATACCGCCGAAGGCCGACGCGGCGGTGCCGGAAATGGCGCTGAACGTGCCGGTGGTCGGGTCAAGCACGCCGGTATTGCCGGCGATCTCGCTCACGCCGGAACTGATGCCCGTCCCGCCGCCGATCTGGCCTACGGTCAGCTTGTCGCCGCCATGCAAAGCAATCCCGGACCAGTTAATGCCCGTCTGAAAACCGTCTTTCAGTTCCACTTCCAGAATCTTGGCCTCGAGCACCACCTGACGGTTGACGGTGGCATGGGTGAGGCCGAGATACTCTTCCACGACCCGCAGCTCGGACGGCAGGGCGCGCACCATCACCACCCCGGTCTGGGAATTCACCACCACCTTTCTGCCGCCCTTTGTGCCCACGATGGCGGTCAGCGTCTCAGTCAGATTCTTCCAGAAATCCGAGTCGGACTTCGTTTCCAGGTGAATACTGGAAAAACCCGTGGCCTGATCGCCGACGGTGCCCACAGTAGTAGTACCGCTCGCCCCACCTGAACTGGAAATCCGCCCGATTCCTCCGCTGCTGACCCGGGTGTCGGACTTCCCCTTGCGAGTCAAGTTAAGATAATTGACCGAGAAAAGACGCGTCTGCATGGCGCGCCCGAGAATAAAAAAACGCGATCCGTCACGCCGGTATTCGTAACCGTATACTTGCCGGATGGCGTTGATGGCCTCGGGCACCGTCACTTGCTTGAGGTTCAGCGAGATGAGTCCCTTCACATCCGGATGCACCACCATGCTGTAGCGGCTGCCCTCCACCAGCCCCATGAATACCTGGCGCGCGGGGGCCCGACTCACGGAAAGATCAAAACGCGGCTCAAGCGGCGCGGATTTGCCGTCCGGCAGGCTGATCTCGATCGGTGGAAGCAGCGCCTCGCTGACCTCGGACGGCACGCCTCGATCTCCCTTGCCGCTCACCTCATCCAGGCTCTCGTCAATCGTCGTGCGTACCGAATCCCGCCACCCCGGCGACACGCTCTGACAACCCGCGATCAGCGTAACGCATACCGCGACGATGCCAAGCCGCATCAAGACCTTGAAACTACTTTTTTGTTTCACTGCCACCTGACCTCTTGATATTCGTTTTCACGGATTGTTGAGTCTTCGGGAGCATGGGCAACAGGCGCAGTCGCCTTTCGCGCCCCGCCTGTTTCATCACCACTTCATAGGGCCGGATATCCGTAATCACGGCCCCTCTCACCTTGTCTCCGACGGTATAGGGCTTCCCATTAATCACGGCCCGCTTCATGCCGGGCGACACATAGGTCGATTGCAGCACCGGGCCGCTCCCGCCGTGCCCGGGCTCATAGGCCACTACCCCGGTTTGGGGTCGCGTCGGGTCCACCAGCCGGCCAAAGGCGGCATCGGGCAGCATTCCCAAGCCGAAACCGAGCACCCCGGCAAGGTACAGCGGCGCCCAGGCCGCACGGCGGCCTGGGGACTGAAAACAGCCTAAAACAGCATAAATCCCGGTCCTCATGCACGTATTACTACAATTTTCATGCCAGGACGCGGTCATATCGCGATCCATCCTTCGCGCGTGCTCAGGGTATAAATCAGCAAAGTCAGCCTGGAAACGGGATATTTTTCCGTTTCCAGAGAGACTTGCCCCCAAAAAACCTTCCAGGGCAGGCGCTCCAGCACCTTTAAATAATTCAGGATATCCAGGTAACGGCCCTTTAACACGATGCGCATGCCATGTTTATAGATCAATGCGTCCGGTTTGCCTCCCGCGGCGGTTGCCGCCGCCCCGGTCTGACCCTCCTCAAGCAGCGGGGCGGGTGCCAGGCTTTCCACCTTCACCAGCACCAATTTGCGATTTTTCACCAATATCTGTTCCACCAGTCGCGCCATCTCTTTCGGCGTGACCAGGCCCGTCGTGGCCTTGGACAGGGATTCATCCAGGGCCACCAGTTCCGCCGCTAAGGCGGCGATTTTCTCGCGCTTTGCGGCATCCGTGTCCCGGGTGCTGCCCGTTAATACCGCCTGCACCTGTTTTTCGACGGTCTGGATCTGGTTGCGCTTAGCCTTAAGCTGATTCTCCAAACGCGTCTGTTCGACTTGCAGCGGCACAAACAACACATTGACCGCAAACACATACAACACCACC
>WGFP01000078.1 GCA_015492195.1 Acidiferrobacterales bacterium | reverse complement strand
GTCAGATGTGTATAAGAGACAGACGACAAGTACGACTGCGGAGACCAGTGTGAGTTGACGATGTCCTTCGATAACGACCTTTCCCGTCTGGGCGAGGAGCTGGCGGCGCGTATTGAACTTGAAGACAAGCTTATCGGCAAGCTGATCGACAAAGGCGCCTAATCTTTCCCGGATTTTCCCTGCCCCATTAATCGGATTTTGTCGCCAACGACAAATAAATCCGCCCCTTTTCCGTTTTGACCGCGTAAACCGCGGTGCAACCCTCATCCGGCGCGACCGCCAGACCGGAATCAAGGTGGATGCTCCAGTTGTGCAGGGGGCATGCAACCTTCTTGTCGTAGACGATCCCTTGTGACAACGGACCGCCCCGGTGCGGGCATTTGTCGCGCAATGCAAAAACCTCGTCATCTGCGGTGCGGAATACGGCGATGTTTCCCGCCGGCGTTTCGATGACGCGCGCGCCAAGTCGGGGGATATCTTCCAGTCCGCCGACCTCGATCCAGTCTGCCGTGTTGGGTTCTCTGCCCGTTGCCTGCACGGTTGTCTCCTTGATATTCAATGCTTGATACAAAAAGCTCAAACTACCCGCTTGAGCGGAATGAATTCATGTCTGTCTATACCCGCCGCCCGCTCGCTCCAGGGGTCCTTCTGCGCGAATTGCTGTGAATAGTGGAAACGCTTGGCGAGTTCCCGGCGGTCGGCCCCGTCTTCCACGACCCGTTTCTTGACGTAGGACAGCCCTACGCGTTCCACCCACGGGGCCGTCCGTTCCAGGTAGTGGGCCTCCTCGCGGTAGAGCTGCAGGAAGGCGGCACAGTGCTCCTCCACCTCTTCCGGTGTTTTTACATGGCACAGAAAGTCGGTGGCGCGCACCTTCACGCCGCCGTTTCCGCCCACGTGAAGTTCCCAGCCGGACTCCACCGCGACCACGCCGAAATCCTTGATCGTCGCCTCGGCGCAATTACGCGGGCACCCGGAGACGGCCATTTTCACCTTATGCGGCATCCACGAACCCCAGGCCATTTTTTCGAGCCGGATGCCCATGCTGGTCGAGTCCTGGGTGCCGAAACGGCACCACTCGGAACCGACGCAGGTCTTGACCGTGCGGATCGCTTTGCCGTAGGCGTGGCCGGAGACAAAGCCGGCCTTGGACAGATCGCCCCAGATCTTAGGCAGGGTTTCTTTGCGTACGCCGAGCATGTCAATGCGCTGACCACCGGTGATGTGTACGGTGGGAACCTCGTATTTCTCCGCAATCTCGGCAAGCGCGCGCAGTTGCGCGGGGGTTGTTTCACCGCCCCAGATGCGCGGCACCACGGAATAGGTGCCGTCCTTCTGGATATTGGCGTGCGCCCGCTCGTTGATGAAGCGCGACTGATAATCATCCGTGTAGTCACTGGGCCAGGCACACAGGAGGTAAAAATTCAACGCGGGGCGGCACTTGCTGCAGCCGTTCGTTGTCTTCCATTCAAAATATTCCATGATCGCCGGAATGTCTTTGAGTTCGTGCTCCTTGATGCCCCGTCGCACCTCGTCGTGCGTGTAGTCGGTACAGGGGCACAGGGGTTTTTTCCTGGGCGATTCGGAGTAATCGCTGCCCAACGTATCGGCCAACAATTGCTCGACCAAGGCAGTGCACGAGCCACAGGAACTCGAGGCCTTGGTATGGGCGCGCACGTCTTCCAGGGTGAACAGCTTCTTTTCCGTGATGGCGTGCACGATGTCGCCTTTGCATACCCCGTTACAGCCGCAGATTTCCATGTCGTCGCTCATGGCCGCCACGGCATTGGTGCCCCCGTGACCGGAGTCACCCAGGTGCGCCTGACCGAATAGCAGATGATGACGTATGTCGCTTACATCGGTGCCGCTTCGCATCAAGTGGAAGTACCAGGCCCCGTCGACGGTGTCCCCGTACATGACCGCGCCCTGGATGCGATTATCTTTAAGCACCACTTTCTTGTAGATGCCGCCCTTTGCGTCCTGCAGCACGATTTCCTCGGTCGTGTCGTCGCCGGTGAAATCGCCGGCGGAAAACAAATCGATGCCGGTGACCTTGAGTTTGGTCGAGGTCATTGAGCCCTCGTAGCGGGCGTAGCCCAATTGCGCCAGGTGATTGGCGCAGACCTTGGCCTGTTCAAAAAGCGGCGCCACCAGGCCGTATGTTTTGCGCCGGTGCTGCACGCATTCGCCGACGGCATAGATGCGCGGGTCAAAGGTTTGCATGGTGTCGTTCACCACCACGCCGCGTTCACAATGGATGCCGGCTTTTTTTGCAAGTTCGATGTTCGGCCGGATACCGATCGCCATGACCACGAGATCGGCGCTGATTTCGCGTCCATCCTTGAACCGCACCCCCTGGACGCGTTGCTTGCCGATGATCTCCTGGGTTTCGGTGCCGAGGATAAAATTCAGGCCGCGCTCAGAGAGTGATTGCTGAAGCATCCCGCCGGCACTGGCGTCGAGTTGGCGTTCCATCAGCGTATCCATAAGATGCACGACGGTGACGTTCATGCCGCGCTGTTTCAATCCGTTCGCCGCCTCCAGCCCCAAGAGGCCGCCGCCGATCACCACCGCGTGCCGGAACCGTTGCGCGGCGTCGATCATGGTGTCAACGTCCTTGATGTCCCTGAAGGTAATGACACCAGGCAGATCATGGCCGGGAACGGGCAGCACAAAGGGATTGGAACCGGTGGCCAGCAGCAGTCTGTCGTAAGATTCGGACGTGCCGTCATTCGCAATCACCTTTCTTCTGCGACGATCGATTTTCCGGATCGCCTTGCCGGCATGCAGCGTGATTCCGTTTTCCGCATACCAGGACGCATCATTGAGCATGATGTCGTTGATGGTTTTCTCGCCGGCAAGTACCGGCGACAGCAGAATGCGGTTGTAATTGCCGTAAGGCTCGGCCCCGAAGACGGTGATGTCGTAGCAGTCGGGGGCGATCTTGAGCAGTTCTTCCAGCGTGCGCACCCCCGCCATGCCGTTGCCGATCAACACCAGTTTTTCGTTCAACCTCTGTTCCATGTTGGCTGTTTGAGTCTTTACGTTGCCGATCCTTGAGCAACCGGCATGCCAAAGACAGACTCCGCCGAGAATTTAGTAACCTATTGATAATTATGGGGCAATATCTTGACCCGGCATGGCCGGGGTTCCCGCCAGGCAAGGCGGTGCACTATCGCGGTGCGGCCACACCCGCCATGCACGCTAAGGGGTAACCCTCATGACGATGGTCAGCCGGCGAGCCGATAACGGGGTGTGCCGGCATACGTTCGTAAATCCGCGCAGCGACGACGCAAGCGCCGTACCTTGATTGATATTGCCCTGCTCGCCTGCGCAGTAGTCAAAATCGGGTATTAAAGGTTATCATTGTCGTAAGGCTGGAGCTAAGTTAGGAGCAACCATGAAAAAATACTTTGTCGGTTTTATCCTGGGCGCGATCGTGTCGTTTCCGCTGGGCATTAATTTCGGCAAGGACGTGCCGTTGTTCAGCAACCCCTTTGCCGCCAAACCGGATATCCCGGACCGCGTCATTGAGAGGACGGAGAAAGTCATCGAAGAGACTAAGGGGGCGATTCACGAGGCGACCAAGCCGGTCAGGGACAAACTGTAGGGAGCGGAAAACCGCCGCTGGAAACGATTATCGGGTTTTTTAAGGGCCCGAGGCGAAGCTGGATTTTCCCTCGTCGTTGACGCAGATACGATTGCGACCGTTGTTTTTCGCCAGATAAAGTCTTTTATCCGCGATACTCAATAATTGGTCAATTGCATCCACCGATTCTTCACCGATGGATGCTATGCCGATACTTATTGTAAGCGACAGGATTTTGTCGCCGACAATTAATCTTTCTCTCTCAACCGCAACACGAATGCGTTCCGCGAGAACCGCCGTCCCCAAACGGTTTGTATCGGGAAGCAGAATGGCAAACTCTTCACCCCCGATGCGCGCCACCGTGTCTTCCGTTCGAGTCAATTCCGTAAGAATATTTGCCACCGCGACCAAGGCTTCGTCTCCCACTTGGTGTCCATAGGTGTCATTCACTTTCTTAAAGTGATCGATATCCGCCACAATGATGGATGTGTCGGTGTGGTAGCGCCTCCCCATGGACAAGTATTTGGTTCCGTTTTCAAAAAATGCGCGGCGGTTCTTAAGCTTCGTCAGCGGGTCCGTGGTGGCCTGTTCGGCGAGTGCCTTGCGGCTCTCTTCCAATTCCCTGATGGTGCGTGCGAGCTGATGATGCACCTTGACGCGCGCCTGAAGTTCCATTTCGTCGATCGGCTTGGTGATAAAATCGTTGGCGCCGTTTAGAAAGGCAAGATTCCGGTCTACGTCGTCCTCGGCTGTGGTCATGACAATGACCGGCAGGTTCTTGATACGCTTGTCTTTGTGTTTGCGGATTCTTACCAGCAATTGTTGGCCCGTGAGGCGCGGCATGTTGATATCGGTGATTACCAGCTCAATATCAGGTTTGTCCTTGAGCATTTTCCACGCCGCTTCTCCGTCCTCGGCGTGGACCAGGTGATAACGCCCGGAAAGGTACTTGGACAGCATTGCCGTGGTTGTCGGGGAATCCTCAACCAACAGGATATGCGGCAACGGCCGCTGATTTTTTTGATGGCCTCGTTTCATCGATGCCGTGGCTGTTTTATGCTGATTCTAAATTGATCGGTTATGCACCCCTCTTGAGAAGATGTAGCATTTTGCGTGCCAATTAATCGGTTGCCGTATTTTGTCAGTCCCGTTGAATTTTCCGCAGTCCTTTCTCGATTTGCGCCGGTTCTTCCAGCGGTTTTGCCCCATTGATGCCCATTTCCAGGAACTTGCGCGCCCCCGGCATGACTTTGGCTTCGTAGGAACCGACCGCCTTGTTGTAATTGTCCACTGCCCCATCCAGGCTGCGCCCGAGTTTTATCAGGTGTTCGCTGAACGTGGCCAGGCGTTTATAAAGTTCTTCGCCCACGTGCCGGATCTGCTCCGCGTTTTCCGCCAGGGCCTCCTGGCGCCAGCCGTAGGCGACGGCACGCAGCAGGGCGATGAAGCTGGTGGGCGTGGTGAGAATGATTTTTTGCCGCAAGGCGTCTTCGAACAGGTTGCGATCCACGTCCAGCGCGGCGGCCAGGAACTGCTCTCCCGGGATGAACAGCACGACAAAGTCCGGGGCGTTCTTGAACTGGCTCCAATAGGCTTTGTTTGCGAGCTCTTTTACGCGTTCGCGTACTTTGCGGGCATGATGTTCCAGGTATTTATTGCGTGTTTCATCATCGGTAGCTTCAACCGCGCTCAAATAGGCATCAAGAGGCGTCTTGACGTCGACCACGATTTCGCGCCCTCCCGGCATGCGCACAATCATATCGGGACGGAGTCTTCCTTCTTCCGTGTCCGTCTGTTCCTGTTCGTAAAAATCGCAATGTTTCACCATCCCCGCCAGCTCCGCCAGGCGTTTTAAGGTGAGCTCGCCCCACTGCCCGCGCACTTCCGGCCGGCGCAAGGCCTGCACCAGGTTGCGCGTCTCGCCGTGAAGCAACTGTTGCGTCTGGACCATGGTTTCCAGGTGTTTGGAGAGCGAGCCATAGGCCTCCTTGCGTTCGTTTTCCATCAGGCGGATCTGTTGTTCGGTTTTATCAAGGGCCTCCCGGATCGGTTGCACCAGGTTCTCGACTGCCTTTTCCTTTTGCTCCAAGTCGTTTATGGCCTGAACATGAAATTGTTTTAGTGTTTCCTGAGCCAGTTGCAAGAAGGCCTGGTTGTTCTCCCTGAGCGCCTGGCTCGACAGCGCGTTAAAGGTTTTTTCCAGGCCGGTGAGTTTTTCCGAAGCGGCGTTACGCTCAAGTTCAAGCGTGGTGGTCAGTTCGGCGATCCGTTTCTGGTTGCGGAGGCCGGCGACAAGCCAGCCGATGCCGCCGGCAACCACGGCCACGATGCCCGCCACTATAATAATGATGCCTATGTCAGCCATGGGTATTGAGCCAGTCCAGGATTTCCATCGGCGAGCGGATCATGCCGTCCGCCCCCCACTGCTCGGGGGACTCGTTTTCCCTAATGTACCCGAAGAGCGCCACCAGCGTCCTCATTCCCGCCTCTTTCCCGGCGTGAATATCCCGTTCGGCGTCGCCGACGTACACGCATTGTTCGGGATCGCTGCCCGCGAGCTCGCAGGCGTGCAGCATGGGTTCGGGGTGGGGTTTGCGGTTATCCGTGGTGTCGCCGCTGACGACGCAGACAGGCTCTATCGGCAGGCCGAGTTGTTTGACCAGGGGATCCGTTAAATGTGCGGGTTTATTGGTCACGATGCCCCAGTTTACATCACGGTCACCCAAGGCGAGCAGGAGTTCCTTGATGCCGGGAAACAACCGCGTCTCGCGGCACAGGTTTTCGGCATAAAGGGAAAGCAGGCGTTGTCGCAGCCGGTCATAATCGGCATCCCCCGGCGCCAGGTCAAAACCCAGGCTGATCAGCGCCGGGCTTCCGTGCGACACCTCTTGCCGGATGACGTCGTAAGGCAGGGGGCTTCGCCCCTCTTCTTCAAGCAGGGCATTCAGGGCGCGGGCAAGATCCGGTGCGGTATCGGCCAGGGTGCCGTCGAGGTCAAAAAGGATTGTGCGTATATCAGGCATCCGGTCGTGTGGCGGCTCCGCCTGATCCCTGTATGGCATGGGCGATGTAATTCACGTCCACGCCCGGGCCGAGCGCGTACCGACGGGTGACGGGATTGTAGTGCATCCCGGTGAATTCGCGCACCGTCAACCCCGCTTGTCTGGCCCAGCGTTCCAATTCCGAGGGCCTGATGAATTTCAAATAATCGTGGGTACCGCGCGGCAGCAGTTTGAGCACGTACTCGGCGCCGACAATGGCAAACAGCCAGGATTTAGGATTGCGGTTAATGGTGGCAAAAAACACATGTCCGCCGGGTTTAACCAGCGCCGCACAGGCGGCCACCATCGAGGCGGGGTCCGGCACGTGTTCCAGCAATTCCATGCAGGTCACCACGTCGAACGCACCGGGCTGTTCGTGCGCCAAGTCCTCCGCGCTGATACGCCGGTAGTGGACCCTTTGTCCACTTTCCTTCAGGTGCAGCCTGGCGACCGCCAGCGGCGCTTCACCCATGTCGATGCCGGTGACTTCCGCCCCGAGAGCGGCCATGCTTTCTGCAAGGATGCCGCCGCCGCAACCGACATCAAGCGCGGTTTTGCCCTTAAGCCCGACGCGATCATTGATAAATTCCAGGCGCAGCGGATTGATGTCGTGGAGCGGTTTGAATTCGTTGTTCCGGTCCCACCAGCGCGCCGCCAGTTCCTCGAACTTGGCGATTTCGGCGGGATCGACGTTTTGAGTGGTTGAAGTCATAGTAGCAAGTAGCTAGGAACTAGTAGCGAGCAACAACCTAGTTACTAGCTACTGCCGTATTCTATCACGCCATGTTTGCGCCTTCTTCAGAATAGCCGCTTCGTCCAGGGTGGTCAGTTGCCGGTTTTTTACCAATTGCTTTCCCGCCACCCAGACGTCCGTCACCAGATTGCGCCCGGCGGCGTAGACTATTTGTGAGACGGGGTCATACACCGGTTGGGTGCCGAGCCCGGACAGGTCCACGGCCGCCATGTCCGCGTATTTGTTCGGCGCAAGCGATCCCGTGCGGGCATCCAGGCCGAGCGCCTTGGCCCCGTTTAGGGTGGCCATGCGCAACGCGGTATGGGCGGGCAGGGCCGTGGCGTCCCGGGCGACGGCCTTGGCGAGCAGCGCGGCCGTGCGCATTTCGCCGAGCATGTCCAGGTCGTTGTTGCTCGCGGCCCCGTCGGTGCCCAGGGCGACATTGACGCCCTTACGCAGAAGTTCGTGCACGGGACAATAGCCGCTTGCAAGTTTTAAATTGGATTCCGGGCAATGCACCACGTTGACGTTTGCCTGCGCAAGGGAATCGATTTCGCCGACCAAAAGTTGGGTCATGTGGACGGCCATCAGCCGGGGCGTCAGCAGGTCCAGGTTGGCCAGGCGTTCCAGCGGGCGTTTACTGTGGCGCGCCATGGCCTCTTCCACCTCGTGTTCCGTTTCGTGTACGTGCATGTGCACCGGTATGTCGAGTTCATCGGAAAGGGTACGGATTTTTTCCAGCGGCCCGTCGGCGACGGTATAAGGCGCATGGGGCGCGAAGGCGGTGGTGACCAGATCGTTATTGCGCAGGTCGTCGTGCAGCTTGAGCCCCTTGTGCAGGTATTCGTCCGCGGTTTGCGCCCAGGCGCTTGGAAAGTCGATGATGATCAAACCCACGGAGGCGCGTATCCCGGCCTCCGCCGCCACGCGGGCGGTGTCGTCAGGAAAGAAGTACATGTCATTAAAGCAGGTGGTGCCGCCCTTCAGCATTTCCGCGACGGCGAGCGCCGTGCCGTCTTGCACAAACTCCGCGCCCACCCATTTCCCTTCGGCCGGCCAGATGTGGTGGTTGAGCCAGTCCATCAACGGGAGATCATCCGCCAGCCCGCGAAACAGACTCATGGCCGCGTGGGTGTGGGCGTTGATAAAACCGGGAATCAGGACATGATGATCGAGGTTGACGGTTTCGTTCGCCCGGTAACGTTCCGAAGCGGATGCGGTCGGAAGGATTTCGACGATCCTGCCGTCACGGATGGCCATGCTGTGGTGTTCATGGACGACGTTGTCGGGCTCCACCGGGGCAATCCAACGCGCATGAATCAAAGTATCGACGTTTAACATCAGTAGCTGGTAACGAGTGGCTGATGGCGAGTAATATATACTTGTGATTTGTTGGCCGCTACTGGAAGCTCGAAACTAAATTGATGTCTCAATCCGCCCAGACCGTTCTGCCGTATGACCGCATCCGCGCCGTGGAATGGGAGCGCGAGCGCCTGAAACTTATTGATCAGCGACTTTTGCCGCAAAAGTCCGAATACCTTTACTTAGATAACTTGCCGGATTGCGTCAAGGCGATCCGGGACATGGCGGTGCGCGGCGCCCCGGCCATTGGGGTCACGGCCGCGTATGCGGTGGTGCTGGCGGCACGCGATCGCTATCGCGCCAATCCCGAAGACTGGCAGGCCGCGATTCAGGAGGACCTGAAATTGCTTGCGGAGGCCCGCCCCACGGCGGTTAATCTGCGCTGGGCGGTGGAACGGATGCGGCGCGTGATTGACGGCGGCATCCAGGGAGATCCGGCGCCGCCGTTGCTGGAAGAGGCGCGGCGCATTCATGCCGAAGACATCGCTGCGAATCACCGTATGGGTGAACTCGGCGCGGCCTTGATCGAGGCCGGAAGCAGTGTGTTGACCCATTGTAATGCCGGATCGCTGGCCACCGGTGGGTATGGCACGGCCTTGGGTGTGGTGCGCGCCGGCTTCGCGGAAAAACGGATTAAGCGGGTGTATGCCGACGAGACGCGCCCGTGGTTGCAGGGGGCGCGGCTTACCGCCTGGGAGCTCGTGCAGGAGGGCATTCCCGTGACCTTGATCGCCGACAGCGCCGCGACGTATTTGATGAAGCAGGGGCGAGTGCAGTGGGTCATTGTCGGGGCCGATCGCATCGCCGCAAACGGCGACGTTGCCAACAAGATCGGCACCTACATGACCGCGGTGGCCGCGCGCCACCACGGCGTGAAATTCATGGTGGTGGCGCCCACCAGCACCGTCGATTTGCAGACGCCGGACGGCGCCGCCATCCCGATTGAGAACCGGATTGAGGAAGAAGTCCTGAACTTCGCGCAGACCCATACCGCTCCCGAAGGCGCCCGCGCCTGGAACCCGGCCTTTGACATCACGCCGGCGGAATTGATCGACGTTATCGTCACGGAGAAAGGAGTGGTGACGAATCCCGATCGGGAGAAAATCGCCGCCATGATGAAAACGTAAACCGCCCCGCTCTCGCACCGTTTATGCGTTAAATCCCTCTCTTTTAAGCTCTGCTTTCTGATGCAGGGGAGAGGCCATCCGTGGTAAAATTTCGCGTTTTTGAATGCGCCGAACCGCAAGCCCGGCCGATCCGTAGCCCGCTGAATAACAATTATTATTCAATAGGTTAGACAACACCGAGTCATTATCAAGCCCGTAAAGCATGGAACAATTCGCCAAAGAGACGATCCCGGTCAATCTTGAAGACGAGATGCGGCAATCGTACCTCGACTACGCCATGAGCGTCATCGTCGGGCGCGCGTTGCCGGACGTGCGCGACGGCATGAAGCCGGTACACCGGCGCGTGTTGTACGCCATGCACGAACTCGGCAACGACTACAACAAGCCCTACAAGAAATCCGCGCGCGTGGTCGGCGACGTCATCGGTAAATATCACCCGCACGGCGACACTGCCGTTTACGACACCATCGTGCGCATGGCCCAGAGTTTCTCCATGCGCTATCCGTTGATCGACGGCCAAGGCAACTTCGGCTCGGTCGACGGCGACGCCCCGGCCGCCATGCGCTACACGGAGATCCGCATGGCGCGCATCGCCCATGAGTTGTTGGCGGATCTGGAAAAGGAGACGGTTGATTTCCTGCCCAATTACGACGGTTCCGAACATGAACCGACGGTGCTCCCGACACGGATACCGAATCTACTGGTGAACGGCTCATCGGGCATCGCCGTGGGCATGGCGACCAATATCCCGCCGCATAATCTCACTGAAGTAATCAACGCCTGTTTGGCGCTGATCGATAATGAAAACTGTTCCATTCAGGATCTGATGAAACATATCCCGGGTCCGGACTTCCCCACGGCGGGGATCATTAACGGCGTGGAGGGGATTTACGACGCTTACCGCACCGGTCGCGGCAAGGTCTATGTCCGCGCACGGGTGTCGGTGGAGACGGATGATAAATCCGGACGGCAATCCATCGTGGTGACGGAATTGCCGTACCAGGTGAACAAGGCCCGCCTACTCGAACACATTGCCGGGCTGGTGAAGGACGGCAAGATTGACGGGATATCCCAATTGCGCGATGAGTCGGACAAGTCCGGCATGCGTATGGTCATTGAGCTCAAGCGCGGCGAGGTCGCCGACGTTATCCTGAACAACCTGTATGAACACACCGCCATGCAGAGTGTGTTCGGCATCAACACGGTGGCGCTGGTCAATGGACAGCCGCGCCTGCTGAATCTCAAAGAATTGTTGGAGGCTTTCTTGCGCCACCGGCGCGAGGTGGTGACGCGCCGAAGCATTTACGACCTGCGAAAATCCCGTGATCGCGCCCATGTGCTGGAAGGGTTGGCGGTGGCGCTCGAGAACATCGACGAGATGGTGGCGCTGATCAAGGCCGCGGCCGATCCGAACGAGGCCAAGGTGAAAATGATGAAACGGGTTTGGCCGGCGAAAGTTGTGGCGCAGATGTTGACAGGCAGTGATGTCGGTCTTTCCCGTCCGGAAGGTCTTGATCCGGCCTTTGGTCTTAGCCGCAAAGGTTACCGGCTTTCCGAAGCGCAGGCCCAGGCGATTCTCGATCTGCGCCTGCACCGGCTGACCGGCCTGGAGCAGGAAAAGTTGCGCGACGAATACCGCAACATTTTAAAAACCATCTCCGGTCTTCTGGATATTTTGCAAAGTCCGGACCGATTGATGCGCGTCATTCATGATGAACTGATTGCGATCCGCGACCAGTACGGCGACAAGCGCAGAACCGAAATTGTTCAAACCCGCGTGAGCCTCCGCCTCGAGGACCTGATTGCCGAAGAAGACATGGTGGTTACGCTGTCCCATGCGGGGTATATCAAGGCCCAACCCTTGAACGATTACCGTGCCCAGCGGCGCGGCGGCCGCGGCAAGACCGCCACGCGCATGAAGGAAGAGGATTTTGTCGAAAAGCTGCTCATCGCCAATACCCACGCCACGGTTCTGTGTTTCACCAGCCTCGGCAAGGTGTACTGGCTTAAGGTCTATGAGATCCCGCAGGCCGGACGCAGTGCGCGCGGTAAGCCGATCATCAATCTGTTGCCGCTGAAACCGAACGAGCAGGTAAACGCCATCCTACCGATCATGGGGTTCACGGCGGGCCACTTTGTGTTTATGGCGACGTCGGACGGCACGGTGAAGAAAACGGCGCTTACGGAATTCTCCCGTCCTCGCTCAAACGGGATTGTCGCCATAGGTCTCGGCAAAAACAGCCGTCTTGTCGGCGTCGGTTTGACGAGCGGCCGGTGCGACGTTCTGCTTTTCAGCGATGCCGGCAAGGTGGCCCGCTTCAATGAGGCGGAGGTTCGGGCAATGGGCCGCAGCGCGCGCGGCGTGCGTGGCATCGCGCTCAAGAAGGGCCAGTCCGTGGTTTCGCTCATCATCGTCGACAAGGATACGGT
>WGFP01000077.1 GCA_015492195.1 Acidiferrobacterales bacterium | reverse complement strand
AGATGTGTATAAGAGACAGTCCTGCTCCCAGGCCTGCCATATCGCCATAAGGATGAGGACCAGCGCAAAAACGAGCAATATACGTTGAAAACTCATGGGTCGATCAGGCCTCGTTAGTTTTTCCCGGCGGGGGCGGGGGTACCGGGTCGTGCCCGCCGGCGTGCCAAGGATGGCAGCGGGCCAGACGACGGCAGGCCAACCACAGGCCCTTCCCCGTGCCGTGACCCGCGATGGCGTCGATGGCGTACTGCGAGCAACTGGGATAAAAGCGGCAATGGTTACCCAACCAGGGGCTGATCAGATAGCGGTACCCGCGCAACAATAAAATCAGGATTTTTTGCATCGTAGTGAAATTTTTTTCCAGTGTGCAGCAAGTGACGCTTGCAGACAACGCCCGTCCGCGAGGCGGGCGGGCGCGTATGCCACCACCACCACGTCAAGGCCCGCTAGTTCGCTTTGGTGGTGCCGATAAGACTCCCGAATTTGACGCTTAACCCGGTTCCTTATCGTCGCCTTGGGCGATATCCTGCGCGACACTGTAAGGCCGATACGTCCTTGACCACATGAATTAGACGCGGCGAACACGCTGAAAAACTTGTCGCGGGATTTGCTGCCGCCCTTTAAGACCGCCCTGAATTCCAGCGGCTTTGACAGCCGCGATGGTCGAGAGAGCCCGTAACGCGGGTTCACCAAACGTTTATACGCTCAGGCGCGCGCGCCCCTTCGCTCTGCGCGCCCTGAGAATGGCGCGGCCGCTGGCCGTGGCCATGCGCGCACGAAAACCGTGCCTGCGCTTGCGCTTTAGATTACTGGGTTGATAAGTGCGTTTCATTGTTCGGTGTCTCGCGCTCGGTGGTTGAAAAACACGGCTTCGGCCCTAAAGGGGCGGCAAACTTACTGCCTTTAAAGCATGTTTGTCAACACATATCCTCCCTAACTGATTGTATCTACAATCGGCGCAAAGACGTTGTGGATAACGCGGAAGTTAACGGCTAGACTTCGCTCCCCAACCATATGGATAGAGGGTGTCCGGTGACACAGCCTGCGCTTTGGAACAAGTGCCTGGGGCGCCTTGAAGAGGAGCTGTCCGCTCAGCAATTCAACACCTGGATTCGTCCCCTGCAGGCCGTGCAGGAGCGGGAAGGGGTTCGCCTGTTGGCGCCCAACCGCTTTGTAATGGATTGGGTAAAAGAGCGCTTCCTTGGACGAATCGCCGAGCTTCTTGGGGAGTACGCCAACGGAGGGGGGGTGAACGTTCTGATTGAGGTCGGCAGCCAGGGTCGAGGCACCGCCCCCCCGCCCGCCGTCTCACATGTTTCCAGCCCGGCAAGAAAGAGGCCGCTCGTATTGGGAAGGCTGAACCCGGACTTTACGTTCGAGAGCCACGTGGAAGGAAAATCAAACCAACTCGCGCGCGCGGCGGCCAAACAGGTGGGCGAAAATCCGGGGCGTGCCTACAACCCGCTTTTCATCTACGGCGGGGTTGGTCTCGGCAAAACACATCTGATGCAGGCGGCCGGCAACCTAATGCAGCAACATAATCCGACGGCCAGTATTGCTTATGTTCACTCGGAGCGCTTTGTAGCCGATATGGTGAAAGCCTTGCAACACAATGCGATCAATAAGTTTAAAAGGCTCTACCGGAATCTCGATGCACTGCTGATTGATGATATCCAGTTCTTCGTGGGCAAGGAGCGCTCTCAGGAGGAATTCTTCCATACTTTCAATGCCTTACTAGAGGGTCAGCGTCAGGTTATTATCACTGCGGATCGTTTCCCAAAGGAGCTGGTGGGTGTTGAAGAGCGCCTGGTGTCCCGGTTTGGGTCGGGGCTCACCGTTTCCATTGACCCTCCTGAGCTTGAGACGCGCGTGGCAATCCTTATGAAAAAGGCCAAACAGGAGGGAACGGAGCTGCCGGAGGAAGTTGCATTCTTTGTTGCTAAGCGTATCCGCTCCAACGTACGTGAGCTGGAAGGCGCCCTGCGTCGTATCCTTGCAAGTGCGTTTTTTACGGGGTCCCCCATTGATGTCGGCCTTGCCAGCGATAGCCTCAAGGATCTCCTAACCTTTCAGGACCGTCTCGTTACGGTCAACAATATTCAGAAGACCGTTGCCGAGTACTATAAAATACGCGTTTCGGATTTACACTCAAAAAGCAGATCGCGGCAGGTCGCGCGCCCTCGCCAAGTGGCCATGGCGCTGTCTAAGGAACTGACGAATTACAGCCTCCCGGAAATCGGCGACGCGTTCGGCGGCCGTGATCACACCACCGTGCTTCATGCCTGTCGAAAAATTGCAGATCTGGCATCAAAGGACGCAAGAACCAAAGAAGATTACAACAACCTCCTTAGAATTCTTACTACCTAACCCAAAAGACAGGGCCTGTAGATAAGCTGTGAGGGTACTGTGATCATCCTGCTTGTACAAACAAGAAGTAGCTGTATCATTCACCACACACGACAATTACACACAGGACATACATCCAACTGCTAACAACTTATTCAGACAAAAAACCACTAAGCCCTCCATCCATAACTAACATATCAACAGAAATGTGCCGCCTCTATAACTACTACAAGTCTTATATATAAGGTTTAGTTATTACTATGCAGATAACGCTTGATCGTGATGAACTGTTAAAGCCTCTGGCTGTTGTAGCCGGTGTCGTCGAAAGGCGGCAGACCCTACCCATTCTTTCCTACGCGCTCATGAGGCAGGGGGACAACGGCATTACACTTACGGGTACGGATCTTGAGGTTGAAGTGGTCGTCAAGGTTTCTGGTCAAGAGGCACCCGGCGCCTCAATGACTATTCCCGCAAGGAAACTTTTGGATATTTGCCGCGCGCTTCCGGAAAAATCAAGCATCCATATTAAAAAGGAGGGGGACAAGGCGGTCCTTAGGGCGGGGAAGAGCCGATTTACGCTGTTGACATTGCCCCCAGACGACTTTCCAAGTATTGAGACAACACAATGGGAGCTAGAACTAAAGCTTCCCCAAAAAGAGATTAAGGGGCTCCTTGAGCGCACTCATTTTTGCATGGCCCAACAGGACGTGCGCTATTACCTGAACGGGCTGCTGTTAGAGTTTGAAGGAAAACGCCTGCGCGCAGTCGCGACCGATGGTCACCGGATGGCGATCAGCGAGATGGACGTCCCGCGGGACAGCAAAGACCTGAGGCAAATGATCATTCCACGCAAAGGGGTCCATGAGATTATTCGTCTGCTGGATGATGCAGAAGACGATATTGAGCTCCGGGTTGGCACAAACCACCTGCAAGCTCAAACAAACCGGCTGACATTTACAACCAAGCTCATAGACGGAAGGTTTCCTGACTACAACAAGGTAATCCCGGCTGAGCAAACCAAGAAGATAAAACTTGATCGTGAGACCTTCAGGGAGGCCATGAACCGTGCGGCCATTCTGTCCAACGAGAAATATCGCGGTGTACGCCTGAGCCTCAGCAAGCAGAACTTAGGCATAACCGCACATAACCCGGAACAGGAAGAAGCGCACGAGGAAGTCCCGATCGAGTATAATGACGAAGCCATGGAAATAGGGTTCAACGTGAATTATGTCATCGAGGCGGTCAGCGCCATCTCCACAGACGACATTACTCTCACGCTAAACGACCCCAACAGCAGTTGCACGATCTTTAGTCCCGCGGACAAGGCCACCCGGTATATCATCATGCCGATGAGGCTGTAGCCTGGGGACTAAACGCAACGTTTCACGTGAAACACCCCGGGTGACCGAAGGCCTCCGTTCCACGTGAAACATCCGCAGCCTATACACAACTTGTCCCTCCAGCAGCTGTGCGCGCAACCCAGGCCCCAGCAAGAATGGTAAAATTTAGATATGAATAAGGCCCCGAAGACAAAGAAGAAAACATCCTATGACTCCGACAGCATCCAGATCCTCAAGGGCCTGGAGGCCGTGCGCAAGCGACCCGGCATGTACATCGGGGATACCGACGACGGCACCGGGTTGCACCACATGGTCTTTGAGGTCGTCGACAATTCCATCGACGAGGTGTTGGCCGGGCACTGCAATCAAATCAAGGTTACGGTACACAGCGACGAGTCGGTAACAATCTCGGACAATGGCCGCGGGATCCCAACGGGCATTATACCGGAGGAGGGCCGGTCCGCCGCCGAGGTTATCATGACCGTGCTCCACGCCGGCGGGAAGTTCGACCAGAATTCCTACAAGGTTTCAGGCGGGCTGCACGGGGTGGGCGTCTCGGTGGTCAACGCCCTGTCGGAAGCGCTTGAGCTGACGATCCGCCGTGAGGGCAAGCTGTACCGTCAGAAATATCGCCAGGGCGAACCGCAGGCGCCCCTCAAGGTGGTGGGGAAAAGCAGCGAAAGCGGCACGGATATCTGGTTTAAGCCCAGCGCGGAGATCTTCAACAACATCACTTTTCAATATGACGTTTTGGCCAAGCGCCTGCGCGAACTGTCGTTCCTTAATTCCGGGGCGCGCATCGCCCTGCTTGACGAACGCACCGGCAAGGAAGACGTTTTTGAATATCGCGGCGGGATCGCCGCGTTCGTGGCCCACCTGAACCGTAACAAGACGCCGCTGCACCAAAAACCCATTTATATCTCGGCAACCAAGAATAAGATTTCCGTCGAGTTGTGCCTTCAGTGGAACGACTCGTATCAGGAAAACATCTTTTGTTTTACCAACAATATCCCGCAGCGGGACGGCGGCACCCACCTGGCCGGGTTGCGGGCGGCCATGACGCGCACGCTCAACCAGTACATCGAAAAAACCAATCTGGCCAAAAAGGAAAAGATCGTCACGAGCGGAGACGATGCCCGCGAGGGCTTGACCGCCGTGCTGTCGGTCAAGGCCCCCGACCCCAAATTTTCCTCGCAAACCAAGGACAAGCTGGTTTCGTCCGGCGTGAAGGGGGTGGTGGAATCCGTCGTCAACAGCAAGCTGGAGGAGTTTCTGCTCGAGAACCCCGCCGACGCCCGCGCCATTGCCATGAAGGTCATCGAGGCCGCGCGGGCGCGCGAAGCGGCGCGCAAGGCCCGTGAGATGACCCGGCGCAAAGGCGCCCTGGATCTTGCGGGCCTGCCGGGAAAGCTTGCCGACTGTCAGGAGCGCGACCCGGCGCTGTGTGAGCTGTACCTGGTGGAGGGGGACTCGGCGGGCGGCTCCGCCAAGCAGGCGCGCGAGCGGCGCTTTCAGGCGGTACTGCCGCTTAAGGGCAAAATCCTGAATGTCGAGCGCGCCCGTTTTGACAAGATGCTGTCCTCCGCGGAGGTGGCCACTTTGATCACCGCGCTCGGTACCGGGGTAGGAAATAATGACTTTAATATCAATAAGTTACGGTACCATCGCATTATCATCATGACCGACGCCGACGTTGACGGATCGCACATTCGCACCCTGTTGCTGACCTTCTTTTATCGCCAAATGGCCGAGCTTATCAGCCGCGGCCATATTTATATCGCCCAGCCCCCCCTATATAAAATCAAACACGGGAAACGCGAACGCTACCTGAAGGACGACGCCGAGCTGCAAGACTACCTGCTGGATACGGCGCTGGACGGTGCCAGCCTGCACCTTCCCGAAAACCGAACATTGCAAGGGTCAGCGCTGGCCGCGTTGTGTCGCAGTTACTTGGCCGTTCAGCAGAACATCAAGCGCTTGTCCCGGCGATACAACACCAAGATGTTGCAGAAACTCATTTACATGCCGACGCTTACTCCCTCGCTGCTCAAGGACAAACGCCGCGCGGAGCAGTTCGTGGTCGAGCTGCAGCAGCGTCTCGCCGAAGACCACAACGGCGGGAGCCGTTATGACGTCAGCCTGGGCTTTGATAAACGCAACAACCTGCACGAAATTCTGGTGGCGCTCAGCGAACACGGCTCCGTGACCCAGAGCCGGATCGACGCGGAATTTGTCGGCTCCAGCGAGTACGCCGCCATGCGCGCCTTGGGCGCGCGCCTCGAGACGCTGTTCACGGGGGAGGCCGTGATCAAGCGCGGCGAAAAAAGCGAGCACGCCGACAGTTTTGACCGGGTTCTGGATTGGCTGATGAATGAGGCGCGCCGCGGCCAGACGATCCAGCGCTACAAGGGCCTGGGCGAGATGAACCCGGAACAGCTGTGGGAGACCACGATGAATCCGGCGACGCGCCGCCTGCTCAAGGTCAATGCCGATGACGACGTGGCCGCGAGTGAGGTGTTCACCATGCTGATGGGAAATCAGGTGGAGCCGCGCCGCGAGTTCATTGAACAAAACGCGCTGTCGGTCAGCAATCTCGACGTCTAACCCCCCGCGCTTTTAACAACACGTGTCACTGTCGCGGGCTACGGCGTGGGCCGCCCCCTTGCTTTCCGCCGCCGGCCGCCGGGTTCCATTTGGCGCGCACCACGGGACCGGGTCCCGCAGGCAAGCCGGGGCGATGCCGATGAAGTCTTCCTGATAGGGGCCGCTCGTGAGCAGCTGAAAGGTGCGCTCGCACACCGCCATGCGCTCGCCGCGGGGGTAGACATGGCCTTCGTCGTCGGTCACCGAGGCGAACGGCCCCCGGTAGATGACGGCATGACCGCGATCCAGACAGGCCGTGCTCGCGCCTTTGACCGCGGTCAGGGTCACGGCACGGAACTCGATGCCTTCCACCACCTGCCAGGGTTTTTCGTCCCACTTGTCGTAGCTTGCGGCAAGAAAGCCGGCCTCGGTAAAGGCGGCAAGCAGCTCCTGTTCCTGGAACGCGCCGGCGATGCAGCCGCTCCAGAGGTCGGGATCGGCCTTGAGGGTCTCCGGCACGACCTCGTCACTGACGATGTCCGAGATTGCCACGCGCCCGCCCGGCTTGAGCACGCGGTGGATTTCCCGAATCATTTGCCGGCGCTCCGCTTCGTTTACCAGATTCAGCACGCAGTTGGAAATCACCAGGTCAATCGAGGCGTCCGCAATCAGCGGCCGTTGCGCGCGCTGTTGCGCCTGGAAGGACTGAAGCGCGACGAGGTCCTGCGAGGTGTGCACCGGCCGGTCGTTCAGGTATTCCTCGGTGGCGGCAAGATCCAGCCTCAGGTCCTGGATCTGCCCCTTGAGGAAACGCACCCGGTCGCCGCCCAGCTTGGCCGCCATGTCGGCTTGGTATTTGCGCGCGAGCCGTAACATGTCGTCGTTCATGTCCACGCCGATGACACGCCCGTGGCTGCCGACGAGTTGCGCCGCCATGTAACAGATTTTGCCGCCGCCGCTGCCGAGGTCGAGCACGGTGTCCCCCTCGCGCACGTAGCGCGAAGGGTCGCCGCAGCCGTAGTC
>WGFP01000076.1 GCA_015492195.1 Acidiferrobacterales bacterium | reverse complement strand
GTACCGACGCCCAGCGATGGCTTGCTCGATCGTTCGCATCTTGATGCGCAGCAGCGCCGCCTGAATCTCGTCCAGCCGGCTGTTGTTGCCGATTTCGCCATGAACAAACGGCTTTATCGCCCCGTGGTTGCGCAACTTGATCAGATGCTGCGCCACGTCCGGGCTGTTGGTCGTGATCATGCCGCCGTCGCCGTAACACCCCAATACCTTGGTCGGATAGAAACTGAAGCATCCCGTGTCGCCGAAACCGCCCACGCGCTGCTTGCCGATTGATGCACCGAATGCCTGGGCACAGTCCTCGATCACGGCAAGATTATTTTGCCTGGCAATCGCCATAATCTCCTTCATCGCCGCCGGACGGCCATAAAGGTGTACCGGAATGATCGCGCGCGTCTTGTCGCTGAGGCGTGGGAGAATCGCTTTCGGATCGATATTGAACGTGACGGGATCAATGTCCACGAACACCGGCGTGGCGCCGACGATAGAGATCGCCTCGGCCGTGGCGATAAAGGTGAACGCCGTGGTGATCACTTCATCGCCCGGCCCGATGTTGAACGCGCGCAGGGAAAGTACCAAGGCGTCGGTGCCGTTGGCGACGGCCACCGCGTGCTTGGTGCCCACGTAGGCCGCCACTTCCTTTTCCAACGCCGTCACGTTCGGGCCGAGCACAAACGTGCCGGTCTTGCCGGCCTCCCGAATGGCGGCGAGCCACTCCGCTTCGAGTTCACGAAATTCTTTGGAGAGATCCAGAAACGGAACCGACTTGACTGCCTCGCTCATGTGGGAATTTTTTCCTTCACCAGAAGAGCCACCCTGAGCGCCTCAAGCCCCACCCTCCCGTTCACCAGCGGGGGTGCGCCGGTGCGCACGGAATTGACGAAATAGGCCAGCTCGGTATCGAGCGGCGGGTGCGACTCGATCTGCAGACACTCCGTAACGAGCTTGGGCCACTTGCCGCCGGCCTCATCCGGCACGGCGCGGACGACTTCGAGCTGTTGGTCTATGTAATTGAGACCGTAATAATGCTCGTCTCCGAACACACGGATACGGCGTAATTTTTTGTTCGACACGCGGCTGGCGGTGACATTGGCGACCGCGCCGTTTTCAAACTCGATGCGCGCGTTGGCGATATCCACGTGCGAGGTCAGCACCGGGATGCCGTCGGCGGTGATGTCTTTGATGCGCGAATTGACCAGGGACAAAGCGATGTCGATATCGTGGATCATCAGGTCGGTCACCACGTCCACGTCGGTGGCGCGTTCGACAAAGGTGCCGAGACGGTGGACTTCAATGAAACGGGGATTTTTGCAACGCTCCGCCAGCGCCATCACGCCGGCGTTGAACCGCTCAAGATGCCCCACCTGAAAAATCACGCCGGCACCTTCGGCCAGCTCGACGAGTTTGAGCGATTCCTCGTAGGTGGGCGCGATCGGTTTTTCCATGAGCATGTGCACGCCCTGCTCCAGAAACGGGCGCGCGACCTCGTCATGCGAAACGGTGGGAACGGCGATGCTCACGGCGTCGACCTGCCCCAGCAACTCCCTGGCATCGGTATAGAACGGGCAACCGTGATGCTTTCCGGCGGCTTCCGCCGACTTGGGGTTGATATCCGCCACGCCCACCAGCTCCACGTCCGGCATGGCCGCGTAAATGCGCGCATGGAAACTGCCGAGATATCCGACGCCGACCACGCCCACCCGCACCTTATCTGAGTCCTTGCGCGTGCGTGCTGTGGTCTTAGCCGTCATCGGAATATCTTGCTAAAAAATTTAATTTTGGCCGGAAAATCGAAACACTGTATGTCCACGTCTCCGCCCGAACCTGGAGACAATGGGATCGCCTCTTGGGCACGACGGCGCGGCATTATACTATGTAAAGGCACCTGTCACGAATCCACATGGGATTCAGCATTTTAGCCGGACAACCGGGCCTGACAATCACCCTGAACAAACAGGCGTCAATCTTCCCCTTCCCGATCGAGCCCCCGGGTCTGAGCGCGAGCTGATTGTAGGATAAACTATGCGCCTCCGGCACGCTTAACATACAACGAACCATGCATAAGCAACGGCGAAGCGTCTTGATTACCGGCTGCTCCACGGGGATCGGGCGCTGTCTCGCCGAGGGGTTGCGCGATCGCGGTTACCGCGTGTTCGCCACGGTGCGCAAACCGCAGGATGTCGCCACACTGACCGAAGCGGGCCTGGAAAGCCTGCCACTCGACCTGGATTCATCCGATTCGATCCGGGGCGCGGTGACGGAAATACTCACGCGCACGGAGGGAAAACTCTACGCCCTCATCAACAACGGCGCCTACGGCCAAGTGGGGGCGGTGGAGGACCTTTCGCGCAAGACCCTGCGCAAACAATTCGAGACCAATTTGTTCGGCACCCAGGAGCTGACCAATCTCCTCATGCCGGCATTTCGCGCCCAGAACGAAGGGCGCATTATTCAGATCAGCTCGGTGCTGGGGATCGTCTGCCTGGCTTACCGTGGGGCGTACAACGCAAGCAAATTCGCGCTCGAGGCGCTCAGCGACACACTGCGGCTGGAGCTGCATGGCACAAATATTCACGTGTCGCTCATCGAGCCCGGGCCAATCAAGAGCCGCTTCCGGGAAAACGCCTACCGCGCCTTCAAGGAAAATATCAACGCCGAACACAGCGTCCACTGGGAACGCTACGCGATGATGGAGCAACGCCTCGCCGGCGAATCCGGCCCCCTGCCCTTCACCCTGGGGCCTGAGGCGGTCTTGAAAAAAGTAATACACGCCCTGGAAGCGAGACGCCCGAAGATCCGTTACGCGGTGACCGTTCCAACTTATCTTTTCTGGGTGCTCAAACGCCTCCTGCCGGCGCGCACCCTGGACCGCCTTCTGCGGTCCGTCTCCGGCGTGCGCCGGAATTGATACTCAATCCAGCACGTGCGACATCGCGGTGCTGCATGCCTCATGCCTTCCCAATCAAGCGCTCGTCAAACTTAAACCGCTGAGGCCGACCAAGCTTGATACGCCTAAATTCCCGATGCGCGGGATTCAAGAGGTAATTCCATTCCAGAGGAACCACGGCAGAAGGCACTTTGAGTATTGCGCTGTCCGCGGACTTGATCCACTGCGCACCGAACTCTTGCAACTTACTGGGGGCAGGAATCGTCTCCCAAGCCCTTGGGAGATCACGTGCCGTGAGCGTTCTCACGCGGAGGCCGTCCGGAACGTCGGCCGGCACTGCTCGCATTTCGTCAGGGAAATGTCGGATTTCCAAGTGCACAAGAACCTCCAATACCGCCAATGCCAAACTCCCTGAGGTGTATACCACCCTCACACCTTTGGGCGTCCAACGGCCGGCCGCGTGCAGGCCACCTTCGCCGCTATAGGCATCACGGGCAAAGTTCGGGCGCACCAACCGCCATACGCGCATTTAGCTATAGATCCCGTGCTCGATACGGTGGAGTATCTCCTCGACGCGTTCGGCGCCTGCATCCGTGTCAAGCAGATCAACCGGCGCGGTGTTCCCCAGCGCCCGATTGGGCGACGTCATCCAATCGCGCGCCTTGCCCGGATCTCCCAACGCGACCAACGCATGTGCGCCCACGCGCGCCAGACGATACACTCGGTCAGATTGCACCGGCGTCAAGCGTTTGGACGCCTGGAGCTTTCGGGTAAGCGTGCGTCGCGAAAATCCCAGAATTTTATCGGCCTGCCGATCATTCAGTCCGTACAACTTGATTACCCGCGACCCCATGCTCGACGGAAGGCCGCGTCGAATCTCTGACACGAAATCCTCGGCTCTGAGCGATATAAATTTTCGAATCGGCTGCTTCTTGGCGCCGGCGCCTCCACCAAGCGCGTTTAGGAAATTTGCGAATTGGCTCATACTGGTCTCCTGACAAATGTCTTATAATTGTAGGACATTTGACCGATACGTACAATCACATCATGGTTGCCGACAATATGGCCCTGGGAACGGAGCAACTGGTAGCTCAATCCAGCACGTGCGAGACTAATCCGTCGGCGAGCTTGGGCTCGAACCAGGTGGACTTGGGCGGCATGACCGCGCCCGCGTCTGCGACCGCCATGAGGTTGGCAAGCGAGGTGGGAAACAGGGAAAAGGCGACCGCCACTTCGCCGCTGTCCACGCGCCGTTCAAGCTCCTTGAGACCGCGGATACCCCCGATGAAATCAATGCGCTTATCGCGCCGCGGATCGGTGATTCCAAGGATGGGTGCAATCAGATGGTCCTGCAACAAGCTTACATCGAGACGTTTCACCGGATCGTCACGGGGAATCAGGCCGCGCTTGATACGCAAACGATACCATTTTCCCTTTAAATACATGCCGTATTCGCCCGGCTTCGCGGGTTTCACCGCGCCGTCGTGCGACTCGATCTTGAAGGCCCGGCGCACCTTGTCGAGAAATGCCTCTTCGGACAATCCGTCGAGATCCTTGACCACGCGATTGTAGTCCAGAATCTGCACCTGGTTGTCGGGGAAGATCACGGAAAGAAAATAATTATAGGATTCCTTGCCCGTGTGCGCCGCATTCGTGGCGCGGCGCGCGGCGGCAACGCGCGCCGCGGAGGCCGAGCGATGATGCCCGTCGGCGATATAGAGGCACGCCATGGTCTCAAACGCGGTAGTCAGCGCCTCGTTCAGCTTGTGGTCGCGGATCACCCACAGGCTGTGGCGCACGCCGTCATCGGCCGTCACATCCACGTCAGGTTCTCCCGCGGTGGCGGCCGTGATCATGGCGTCCACCTCCGGTGAATGGCGATAGACCAGAAACACCGGGCCGGTCTGGGCATTCAATATATCAATCTGGCGCACGCGGTCGTCTTCCTTGTCCGGGCGGGTGAATTCATGTTTACGGATGCGGTTGGCGTTGTAGTCGGCCACCGACGCCACCGCAACCAGACCGGTCTGCGAGTGCGGCCCCATGACCAGGCGGTAAAGGTAATAATACGGCTCGGTGTCGCGCTCCAGCACGCCTTCATTCAGCATACGCGCAAAGTTCTCCTTCCCCTTGATGTACACCGCGGGATCATGGGGATCGGTATCGGGCGGCAGGTCGATCTCGGGCTTGGAGACATGCAGAAAACTCCACGGCCTGCCCTGCGCGCATACGCGCGCCTCCTCGCTGCTCAGCACGTCATAAGGCGGCGCGATGACCTCGGCCGCGCGACCGGTGGCGGGGCGCAAACCGGGAAAGGTGCGAATCAGGGACATCTCAACTTCCTATCATGGATAAAATCGGCGCCCATTCAAAACCAGTTGGCGGTACAGGTCAAACCAAATGACTGTCGTCCTTGGCGACACCTTGCCGAGCCGTTATGCTACGCGCCCGTGGCTAAATCTGCGCTCCGACATTGACCGTGCCCCGGCCGCCCTGCCGCCCTTACCTGCCGCCCGAGTGGGCGCCGCAAAGCGGCGTGATGCTCACGTGGCCGCATGCGCACGGCGACTGGGCCGGCATGCTTCCCGAGGTCGAGGCGGTGTTCGTCGAGATCGCCAAGGAGGTCGGCCGCCGGGAAAAGGCGCTGATCGTGTGTTACGACGCCGCGCACCGCGACCACGTGGCAGACTTGCTCCAGCAAGCCGGAATCCCCAAAGACAGGCTTGTTCTGAAAGTTGCACCCTCGAACGATGCCTGGGCGCGCGATCACGGCCCGATTACGGTGGTATGTGAAAACGAACCCACGCTGCTCGATTTCGGTTTCAACGGCTGGGGCGGAAAATATCCCGCCGACCTCGACAATGCGATCACGCGCCGTTTGTATCAGGACAACGCCTTCGGCGACACGCCGCTGGAGTCGGTCGATTTCGTTCTTGAGGGCGGCGCCATCGACGTGGACGGCTCCGGCACCCTGCTGACCACCACCGCCTGCCTGCTCTCCCCGACGCGCAACCCGAAGTTCACCCAGGCGCAACTGGAAAAAGAATTAAAAGAGCGGCTGGGGCTTAACCGGATATTATGGTTGCACCACGGCCATCTGGCGGGTGACGACACCGACAGCCACATCGACACCCTGGCGCGTTTCTGCGACCCGCATACCATTGCCTATGTCGCGTGTGACGACAAAGAGGATGTGCACTATGCCGAGCTCAAGGCCATGGAAGAGGCGTTGCACACCTTCCGCGCCGCGGACGACAAACCCTACCGACTTGTCCCCCTGCCCTGGCCGCAGGCCAAGTTCAATGAGCAGGGCGACCGCCTGCCGGCGACCTATGCCAATTTTCTTATTCTCAACGGGGCAGTGCTGGTGCCGACTTACGAAGATCCGGCGGACGAGGCGGCGCTGGCATGCATCAAGGAATGTTTTCCCGACCGTGAAATCATCGGCATTTCCTGCGCGCCCCTGATTCAGCAATTCGGCAGCCTGCATTGCACGGCCATGCAGTTGCCGGAGGGCGTGTTACCATAATCCCATGAAACGCACACTCAAAGTCGGGCTGGTGCAACACGCCTGTACCGAGAATCATTCGGAAAATCGGGCGGCAACCAAGGCCGGCGTTCGCGAGGCGGCCGCTCAAGGTGCAAAGCTGATATTGTTGCAGGAGCTGCACACCAGCGTGTATTTCTGTCAGACGGAAGACACGAAATATTTTGACCGGGCCGAATCCATTCCCGGGCCGACGACGGAAGAACTCGGCAGACTCGCGCAAGAACTTTCCATAGTGATCGTCGGTTCGGTCTTCGAGCGCCGCGCCCCGGGCGTGCACCACAATACCGCGGTAGTGCTGGAGCGTGACGGAAAAATCGCCGGTCAATACCGCAAAATGCACATCCCAGACGATCCGGGGTATCACGAAAAATTCTATTTCACGCCCGGTGACCAGGGTTTCGTCCCGATTTCGACGTCACTCGGCACGCTCGGCGTTTTGGTGTGCTGGGACCAGTGGTATCCCGAGGC